>CALBBS010000068.1 GCA_937926845.1 uncultured Atopobium sp.
GACCAGGTCCACCAGCTTGGCCCTGGCCTGGACCTCCGCCCATTCCGCCAACTGTTCCTACGGCCTGTGCAGTGCTCTCAATGGTAAGCTCAGCGGTAGTATTGCCGTACTCTACGGTATACGTATTACCAACGGTCAACTCTGGGGAGCTGAATGCAATGGAAGAATACGTAGTGGTAGGAGTGTAAGCCAAGATTTCTGTGCCATCTTGGTCAAGAACACGGAAGGTGGTTCCTGCTTCCACGGTTTCGTCCAGATTGTAAAGGACAGCCACCTGTGTGGAATTGGCGCTAAATTCCTCTGCCATTCCCGATCCACCAAAACCAAGTACCGTACCACCTGTAACAATAGCTTCTCCGTTGTTCTCGCTACCGTAGTCGATAGCGTTATTGGTGCCTCCACCTGGGAGGCTGACAAGAATGGTTCCGCCGTCAATATAGATGCTGCCATTGGAATCCAGTCCGTCTGCATCGTTACCGGTTGTGTTGATAATGGTTACCGTTCCACCGGAAATGCGAATATAGGTCTCCTCCTCTTCAGTCGTAGCGGTCGTATCAGTTGTGTTAGTTGTCTGTTCGGTCGTGTTGGTATTCTCACCTTGGCCTGGGTCTCCGCCCTGGCCAGGTCCACCACCTTGGCCCTGTCCTTGGTCGCCATTCTGACCTTGTTCACCACCATTACCACCTGGACCACCAGGTGCACCGCCCATTCCACCATTTGTGTTGGTACCGCCATTGGCATTGATGCCGTCGTCAGTTGGGTAAATGGTGATATCTCCACCTACAATATCAATGGTCTTTGCTTCAAGACCCTCATAGCAGGTGTTGACCAAAATGGTACCGCTCTCGGTATAGATAAACGTATCGCTGTGGATACCATCGTCGCCAGCGTCAATAGTAAGATTAGCTGCTTTAAAACTAAAACCATCATTGACGTGGATACCATCTTGAGGAGCTGTAATGGTGATGTTGCCGCCTGTAATAACAAGGGAGTCGTTAGCATCAATACCGTGCTTGTAACCAGCGGTAATAGTAAGGTTGCCCGTACCATTGATGGTTAGATCGTCGTGTGCGTAAATTGCACCACCGGTATTGTCAGCAAGCGCCTCCTCGGAATACGTATCGCCGCTGGTAAAGGTATTTTCTGTGCCTTCTGCAAGGGTCAGAAAGACCTTCTCGGCTTGATCAATACGAAGGCAGGCGTCGTCAGTGCAGGTAACGGTAACTCCATTAAGACGAATCCAAACCTTGGAGGAATTGTCCGCCTTTACAATAATGCTGCCGTTATCCAGGGTGCCCGTTATCTCATACCAGCCACCGTTTGCAATCACTAGATTGCCGTCCTGGAAATAAGCACCGTTTCCACTTACAGTTCCATCCGTGCCGTTGAGCGTAATGTGGGTGGTATAAGCGTTGTCGGCCCAATTCCCATCTTGATCATTATCCGTAAAGTGATCGTTTGCGATGTAATTCTCCGCATCCTGATCTGCTACGGGCGTAATTCCCAGCTTTTCACCATTCATGAAGGCGACGGTCAGAAGAAGCGTGAACACAAGAACGACTATACAAATCTTGTTGATATTTTTATCTGTGGACACGTCTTCTCCTCCTTAACCCATATAGTCTCCGTTATAGCTCACAAGAACTGCATTCTGTACACCAGGCATACCAGCCAGCGTATTGATGAAATCGGTGTTGTCATCGTTAAGGCGAACTTCAAGGTTAACCTCTACATTGCCCTTACGAGCGGTTTTGCTCTTAACAATGCACTTCTTGGTGTTCTGTGCCAGGTACTCTGTTGCTGCCTTCTCGGCGTCGTTACCGTCAAGTGCAAGAACAACAATGTATGGATTGGTATTGTCTTTCTGGTTAGCAAATACCAGCAAAATGATGCCGATAATAACCGAGCCAAAGACCGCTAAAGGAATAAGACCTGCAGCTAAAACAATACCTACCGCAATGGACCAGAATAGAAATGCAATGTCCATTGGTTCTTTAATTGCTGTACGGAACCTGACGATGGACAGCGCACCAACCATACCGAGGGACAACACAATGTTGCTGGTAACGGCAAGGATAACAAGGGTGGTGATCATGGTCAGTGCAACTAACGTAACGCCAAAAGAGGACGAATACATAACTCCTGCGTAGGTCTTCTTATACACAAAAAAGATAAAAAGACCAACACCAAACGCAAGTACCAGCGCAAGTACCATGTCTAAAATGCTGACACTGGTAACGTTCTGAAGAAAACTGGACTTGAAAATATCTGCAAAAGTCATCTCAAGCTCCTTTCAATTAACCGTAGACGCGACATTGCGCGTACTTAGAAAACGATCCGACGCGGCGATTTGGAAGGCTAACCGCATCTCTAATAATGGTGGGGAGAAACTCGTCCCACTTCACTTCAACCAAAATGGGTGCATCTCCCGCGGGAATAGTTACTACGTCAGGGTCGAGAAAATCGGTGCGCTCCTGACCAGTACGTATATCGTAATCAAGCGTGACGCGGACATTTCCTGGTCTGAAAATAAAGGGCTCCCTGGTGTAATCAACAATGGTCTTGGGTTCTAGCCTCTGATAGTGCATCTTGCAATACAACTCTTGTACCAGCGCCCTATCTGACGCCATCATCCAATCTAGATCTCCATCTACAATCTTTTGTGCCTCTTCTGCCGTTAGATTGGCTGAATACTTGGTGCCAAGGCCGTTTCTCTTACTCTTCTTCTCTAACTTAATCAGTGAGGTGTCCCAGTTATACAAACGAATACGAAACTTCTCTCTGATGTTCACTCCGTCGATTTTCTCGCGAAGTGCTTTATCATCTGGATTGTCAAAGTACAAACTGCGAATGTGATACTTTCCGTCAATAGAGTGTGGGTCACGCTCCATGACAGCTTCTAATCGATGCCGCAGCGTTAAAAGGTCTGCGTAGTTGAGCACGTGTTTCCACTCATGCCTAAAATCAGTTGCCATACAAATACCTCCCTTACGTTTGTGGAATACATCGTAAGGGAGGTAGATTGAAGAAACATTGAAGCGAGAAATTCATTTAAAACCAGCTGGCTCTTTGTCTGATCTTCTCGACGCTTCTTTCATCTTGTATGCTCCCTTAGTTAGTTCCCGTGAGTGCTGTACCGTTTACGTACAGCGTGTGGCCGTTAGCAATAACGTTTGCTGCAGTACCCGTGAACTCGGTAACGTAGCTATCCGCTGTTAGAGTCCAGGTGCTGTTGTTGTCCAGCGTTACGGTAACGGTACCCACCTCGGTGGAAACAGTCTGATTAGTGGCGTTGACAATGTTGCCGTCAACGTAGCCCTCAAACGTAGTTCCCTCGGTGAGGTTCAGAGCAAGTGTGGAGTTATCGCCAACAAGCACTGCTCCTACCAGGTCCTGAGCCTTAACGTTGAAGGTGGCTTTGTTATTGCCTCCATTCCAGCCGTCATCGCAAACAGAAATAAGAACGTTAGTAGTGTCTTCGTTGGTCAGCTTGACGCCGTTGAGTTCAATGTCTGCGTTAGTGTTAGTAACGTGGAACATGTGGCCGTTCTTGCTGGTAAGCGAACCTCCTGTCATAGCAAAGGTGGAATTGCCTGTTGCTGCGTCTCCGGACATGGACTGGTAGATCATGATGGTGTCCATGAAGGTTGCATTGCCGTTGCACTTGGTGTTGTTTGCCGTGAGGTCACAATCGGTGAGTTCGATGGAGTTCAGACCCTCAATACAAACACCCTCGGAGAGGTTGGAAACAAGTGTGGCGTTAGCAACATGGATCTCTGCCGTGGAATAGATAGCTGGCGATCCCAGACCGTTGGAAGTGTAAGTACCGCCGTCTACATAAACTGTTCCACCACCCCTATCAGTACGAATAGCTGCGGAAGACTGGCCGTTGGTGGTAACCGTGAGGTTGTAGGCATTAGTGATGCCTCCACCAGTTGTCATAGTGCCACCTGCGCCGTCACCGGTTGTAGTGATGGTGGTGTCCTTGATGACAACCTTGGTACCATCTCCATCGCCGCCGTTGTGACCGCCGTTGCCTCCATAGCTGAAGATGCCGTTGGCGCCTTTTGCGTCTGAAGTGACGGTGAGGTTAGTAAGCGTAGTGGTTGAACCTCCCTCAACAAGGACTGCAGCATTCTGGCCGTAGAAGTTGCAGTTATCTCCACCGTCGGAATCTCCTGTCTTAGCAACTGTGGAGTTAGTAATGGTCACTTCGTCGGTAGTGTTTACCAGGATGGTATTTTCATCAGCAGTAGTGCTGTTGAATGCATAGCCGTCCAGGGTCTGAGCAGCGGTAATCTGAAGTGCTCCTGAATCCTTCTTTGTAGCTTCGGTAGTGTTCTGAGCAGTAGCGTTTGCAGTTTTGCAGCCAGCGAGGCCGAATGCCATCAAAGCTGGAAGACCAACAACTACATCTCTTCTTGTGTACTTCATAATGGGCGCCTCCCTTGCACTCATTTGGTGTATGCAAAGAAGTGTTTTTTACTCCCTTGCATCTGATGAGGACATAGTAGGGGGCAAAGATTGAACAAAGATTGAATTTCAAAGTTTTTTAGATATTTTTTGTGAAATTGCAAATCACCAGTTAAACCGCAAAATATGCGAAAATCGCATATTTTGTAATATAGGCTTTTACCTGCGCAAATAAAAAGACGCCTTCACGAGAAAGTGGACTGCCTCCTATTTCTTGGACATAAGAAATGGGAGGCAGTTCATATGCGGGTGATTATGATTCTG
>CALBBS010000069.1 GCA_937926845.1 uncultured Atopobium sp.
CAAAACAAACATCTGTGGAATAAAGCCAAGAACAGCGCCTACGCCGCCAATAATACCGTCAACTACAAGGCTAGTGACAACGGGGCTTGCGCCAGCACCCTCAAGAGCACCGCGAGCAAGATCAGGAATGCCTGGGACATACATGCCATACGCAGAAGCTTCTGGTTCAGTAGCAGCGCCTTCAACAGCAGTCTTAAAGCCAGCGGCAGTTACGCCACCAAGAGTCTGGAGTTCCTGACCCTCAGCAAGAATTGGGTTGCCGTTTGCATCAAGCTTAAGAGGATTGCCATCGGTGTCAACAAAGTTGCCGTCCTCATCGTGAACTGGTGCGCTCAGAGCAACAGTGTTCTTCTCGGCAGCCTCTTTCTCAAAGTTAGTAATAGCCTCAGAATCCCACTCTTTTGCCTCAATAGCAGCACGAACCTCGGTGGTATCAATACCATCCTCATCAGCAGCATTGAGATAAGCATCAATCAAATCACCATAGTGGTGAGAGTCAAACTCTTCCTTTGCCTCATTGTACTCGGCATCGCCAATACCCATGAAGTGGAAACCCTTGTCAAACAGGTTGTCATTAACCCAGTCAGTAGCGCCAGTACCAACAGTAGAAATGGAGATGAAGTATACAAGAGACATAATGATGACAAAGATAGGAAGACCGAGGATGCGGTTAGTTACAACACGGTCAATCTTCTCGGAAGTAGTCATCTGCTTAGGAGCCTTCTTGACGCAGGCTGCCATGACGCCAGCAATCCACTCATAACGGTCAGACGTGATGATGGACTCAGCGTCGTCATCGCGAGACTGCTCAACTGCAGCAATAATCTGCTCAAGCTCTGCGGTCTTCTCGGCAGAAAGGTTAAGAGGAGCAATAGCATTTGCATCGCGCTCAAAGACCTTAATGGAGTACCAGCGGGACAGAGTTGCAGGAGCGAGGCCCTCAATTGCAGCAGCTATCTTGCCAAGAGCCTCTTCTACCTCTGGGGAGAAGCACTTAACGCCCTCAGCAGGAGTTCCCTCCTGGCCAGCCTTAATTGCAGTCTTTACCAGAGTGTCAACATTCTTATTGCGAAGTGCGGAAATCTCAACAACCTCAACACCAAGACGCTTAGAAAGCTCTGCGGTGTCAATGACGTCGCCAGACTCCTTAAGAAGGTCAACCATGTTAAGGCCAAGAACAACAGGACGGCCAGCCTCAAGAATCTGAGTTGTCAGATAGAGATTGCGCTCCAGGTTGGTAACATCGAGAAGGTCAATAATGGCGTCTGGGCGCTCATTAATGAGGTAGTCACGAGATACCTGCTCCTCTGGTGAATATGGAGACAAAGAATAAATACCAGGAAGGTCGACAAAGGTGACGTCCTTATCAGCGCGCCAGTTTGCCTGCTTCTTCTCGACGGTAACGCCAGGCCAGTTGCCGACGTAACCGTTTGAGCCCGTAAGCTCATTGAATAGGGTGGTCTTACCGCAGTTTGGGTTACCTGCAAGACCAATAATAGTCTTTTGTGCCATTAGGCTTCCTCTACCTTGTGAACGTCTACTACTTCAATGCTTGCAGCCTCATCCTTACGGATAGAAAGCTCGTAGCCACGAACTGTGAGCTCAATTGGGTCTCCCAGTGGTGCTACCTTTTTGACATAAACCTCAGTGCCCTTAGTAAGGCCCATGTCCATGATGCGACGTTTCACGGCGCCTACACCCTTTAGCGCAGCAACCGTGCAACTCTCCCCCACCTTAACTTCTTTTAGAGTTGCCATAACCTTCCTTTCAACGAAACACGTATTAAAAGCCGCGGGTTTTACCAACGGCGCAATACAACAAAGTGTTTAGAGCGGAGAAACCATGATGTGCGAAGACATCTGACGGTTCAGTCCAAGTCGTGCACCCTTAACGCTGACAATAACGTCACCGTTGACTCGTGAAATAACCTTTACCTCGGCGCCCTCAACAAAACCAAGTGTTGAGAGGTGCTGGCGAAGATCAGAAGCACCCTTAACCGTTACGATCAACGCAGTCTCTCCCTCACCAAGCATGGCAAGAGGAAGAACTGGACCAGAATTTGCCGGACCCTGTGAGGTCTTTTCTGTATCCATGCATCCCCCAAAATAATCGTAGGCAAACTAAGTTTGCTCTTTCGAACTTTTACTTCATTAGTATCAACTAAAAGTTAAGCTAATTCAACTTTCATTTAATAATTAAAGTAAAAACAAGGCGAGAAACTCTGTCTACCAGTGGTTTCTCGCCTTGTAAATTTTGCAACTTTATTTCAGGTAGTACTAGTTTTACGTAAACATAAACGATTGTTTGCTCAAGCTTACGACAAGCTGTGTGACATCAGCCCGTATTCTGTAAGCCTGCGGCAACACCAGACACGGGGCACAAAATCAAATATGTAATGTTTGCACGTTCCTCTGGAGTAAGCATGTCATCCCTTATACGAAGCTCAGACAGGGCATGTACCTGCGTAACCGAGAGAATATTAACAAACGGTAGACGCAGACGAATAACAGGTCCAAGCACGCGGCGGTTCTCCAGCGGCCACTTGTTGCCCGTGATAGCAAGCACCCACTTGCGCGTTAGCGACATCTCAGAGAGAACCATCTCTGAAAGCTCAGCACGATCCCCCAGAGCCAGATAAAGCCTTGCAATACGAGCATCAATCTTGGAGATTGACATTTCAATGTTGTCGATAAACGTAGTGAACAGCGGCCACTCTCTATATGCCTCGCGGAGTCGCTCAATATCCCCTACTGCCTCGCAGGCACTACCCAGTCCATACCATGCAGCCAAGTTGATACGAGCCTGTGACCAGGAGAAAATCCATGGAATAGCACGCAAGTCATCAAGAGACTTGGCACCCAGGCCACGTTTTGCAGGTCTTGAACCAATGGGGAGAAGACCAATCTCTGTCAGAGGGGTAACAACCGAGAACCACTCAGCAAAGCCATCGGAGTGAATGAGCTCCAAGAAACGCTGCTTGGACGCTTTATCAAGCTCAGAAGCGAGCGAAGCAAACTTCACGTCTGTCTGGGTATTCTTCTGCTCAATAGAAGGTGCCATCTGAAGCAGTGTTGCTCCAGCAACGGACTCTACGTGACGACGAGCAAGCGTTGGGTCACCATAGCGAGCAAAAATAACTTCTCCCTGCTCAGTAAGTTTAAAGCGACCGTTGACTGAGCCTTTGGGCTGCGAAAGAACAGCACGGTTTGCAGGACCACCGCCACGACCAACTGCACCGCCTCGGCCGTGCATCAAGATGAGGTCAATGGAGTTCTTCTCTGCCCACTCTGCCAAAGCAGCCTGGGTCTTATGCAGTACCAACGTTGCCGTAGTTGGTCCCTCGTCCTTCGAGGAATCAGAATAACCCAGCATAACCTCAAGTTTGCGGTCTGTCTGAGCAAGACGTGCCTGTACCTCAGGAAGCTGAATTACCTGGTCAAGTGTAGCAACAGCGTTCTCAAGGTCTTCAATTTGCTCAAAGAGTGGAATAACGTCTAGTACAGGAACGTCTTCTTCATTTGCAAACGCAAGACGTGCAAGCTTATAGACATTCTCAACATCCTGAGCAGACTGCGTAAACGAAATAATATAGCGACGAGCAGCGTTAATGCCATTCTTCTTTTGAATTGATCCAATAGAGCGGAAGGTGTCTAGCACCTCCTGCGTCATGGCATCAAGTTTGGCGGGTTTCTCGGCAGTTGAGGGGTGTGCCTCAATATCTGCAAGTGCACGCTTATGCACCAAAGAGTGCTGACGGAACTCCATCTCTACCAAGTGGAAGCCAAAAGTTTGAGCCTGCCAGATAAGCTTCTGAACAGGACCGTAGGCAATACGATAAGCCCCTGCTTGAGCCAGTGAATCCTGAATAACGCGCAGATCAGCAATAAACTCTTCAGCATTTTGATACATCAGGTCAGCATTGCGCTCAATGGTGGCGCTGAGTCGGCCAGAAATGACGCGCATTGCCGCACGGTGCAACTCAGACCCAGCCTTATCAATAGCCCCAGAGGTCAGGGCCTGGCTCATTTCTACCTGCTGTGCCCAAAGATTAGCAAGCGCAGGCGAAGCTGGAGTAGAAATACCATCAAGCGTCAGGCCTCGACTGACCTCCTTGGTAGCCCGAGCCAGTGCCTGCAGTACGTG
>CALBBS010000070.1 GCA_937926845.1 uncultured Atopobium sp.
GACTCAAGACAGGAGAGGGAGAGGCGTCAGTCAAAGAGGTTGAGCTTGAATCTGAGCTGAGCCGCGCGTTGGCTGTACAGGGTCTGCCTTGTAAGGGAGCTGTGCTTTTCTTGGGCAAGTTTGCCGGTGAGCAGCATACCTGGCTTTTCTTGCGAGAAGAAAACGCTGAGCCCTTAAGCGACATTGAGCTTGATTTCTTGGACCGCGTGATGCTTCTGGTTCACTCGTTGGCTGTTGGTGCCGAAGAGAGCCAGCAAAATAAGCATATTTCCCAGGCGCTGCAGTCGGGCATGAAAAATGACCTGCAGAAGGTAGAAGGAATTTCTGCCGAGGGAATTTATTCGTCCGCAACCGCCGACGCGTTTGTTGGTGGCGATTTTTACAGCATGATTAAGCTGCCAGGCCGTCGCGCGTGCATTATTATGGGCGACGTTTCTGGCAAGGGTATTGAGGCAGCATCTATTTCATCTGCAGTTAAAACGGCACTTTCTGCCTATGCGTGGGAGGGAAGAACTCCCGCTCGCATGGTGGCAACGCTTAATGAATTCCTGCTGGGCTTCTCGAGGGTAGAGACGTTTGCAACGCTTTTTGTTGGCATTGTTGACCTTACAACTTCATCGCTGACCTACTGCTCCGCTGGTCATCCACCTGCGATTTTGGTGTCCGCTCAATCGGGCGATGCTAAGCTTTTGGACGTACAGTCGGGCGTTGTGGGCGCGTTTCACGACATGGAGTATAAAAACGGTACGATTCGCTTGCACGAGGGTGATATCCTGCTGCTTTACACCGATGGAACCACGGAAGCTCGTAGCCCTGAAGGCGCTTTCTTTGGCGAAACTGGCCTGCGAGACATGATTATGAACGAGGTTCCTCGTGGCTTTGATGGCCTGCTCAATAGGTTCTTGAGCACGCTTGATCGCTATACCGGCCGAAGACTTGACGATGACGTTGCCATGGTTGCCCTGCGCTTTGACGAGCTCGGCAGTACTGATTCTGGCACGCTTGGCAGCGCTGATTCTGGCGAGAAGAACAACTAGACGATTTTCTCGCTAAAAAGTGTAGATATCTGAAATTCTTGTTGCTGCGCGGGAACAAGAAACGTATGTATACGCAGCCAAACATAGCAGTTGTTTCAGTCAATACTGACCTTGACGTGAGGGGAGTCCCGCGCGTGAAGGCTCAGATTGAGCAACTCATTGATAGCGGCTGCAGAAGAATTGTGCTGAATATGTCGGAGGTTTCGTACATCGATTCATGTGGCATGGGCTTTATCGTGTGCGCTGTTCGACGTATGAAGACGCTCGGCGGCCTTATGAGTCTAACCAACGTGCAACCGACGGCGTTTAAGGCCTTGGTGCGCATGGGTCTTATCGATTTCATGCCCATAAGTACCTGCGCCGCTAAGTCGCGCGTGACTCCGCTTGCGCCGGGCGCACATCCGTCGTTCCAGACAACGTTTAGAGTTGATCCCAATAAAATGTACGACGCTCGCTCAAGGGCTATTGCGCTGCTGAAGACGCTGCCGTTTACCTCGGACCAAAAGTTTGACATTGAACTTGCAGTAGGTGAGGCTATTGGCAACGCCGTTGATCACGCGTGCGAGAAGGGCGTGCTGACCACGGTTTCTGCGTATCC
>CALBBS010000071.1 GCA_937926845.1 uncultured Atopobium sp.
CTAAGACGATTTTTTACCGCCTCAAAAACTTTTATCTGGGCAAATGTTGTATGCAGAAAAATGAAATCTCCAACTAAACGCATTTTTTACCACTTTGGTGTGTATACGCTTTATTTGGGCACCATTTTGGCTGCGCTCTGGCATTTTGGCATTGTAGGTACTGTTGGGTATTGTTCTGCGGCCTCTTTAGGGCAAAATTTTGCTTGTGTGTGCGTTCTGGTGCTCAAAAGACAACTCAAAAGTCTTCCGAGAAATAAATTTCCAGAAATCTCACAGTGATAAAACGTTTTATCACTTAGAGTAGTATTTGAAACATAGCCGAAGCATCATACTGTTATGTATGTGTTGTTATGTTCGCTCTACCTCTCGCCGCAAGGCGGGAATACCCGCGTCGGATCTTACCACAAGGCGGGAATATCCGCTCTAAAAGCGGTGTGCCTGCGCAGAAATGCGACGTACTTTGCGTGCATAGCACAACGTAGCTACACGCATGCTTTCAGGGGACAGCGAACAAAACACTCGCTCAGGTAATGGAAGCAACGAGGTTGCCCGTCCTGCGTAAACACGCAGGCAGCAGCCCAAGAAAAGGAGGAGCACATGGCTCAGCCCGTGTACGGCACACCTTGGCAGACCCTGAATCAGCCTGTATCTGAGGACGAGCTTACCGGCGTCGATAGGTATTGGCGCGCAGCTAACTACCTGTCTGTTGGTCAGATTTATCTTCGTAGCAACCCTCTTATGAAGGATGGTTTCTCTCGCGAGGACGTTAAGCATCGTCTGGTTGGCCACTGGGGAACCACCCCAGGTCTGAACTTCCTGTTTGGCCACGTCAACCGCTTCATCCGCGACCATAACCAGAACACCATTTTCCTCATGGGCCCTGGTCACGGTGGACCTGCAGGTACCGCACAGTCCCTGCTCGACGGCACCTATCGCGAGACCTACCCATTTATCACCGACGATGAAGAGGGCCTCCAGAAGTTCTTCCGCCGCTTCTCTTATCCTGGCGGAATTCCTTCCCACTACGCACCTGAGACTCCAGGCTCCATCCACGAGGGCGGCGAGCTGGGCTACGTCCTGTCCCACGCATATGGCGCAGTCTTGGACAACCCATCCTTGCTGGCAGTCGCTGT
>CALBBS010000072.1 GCA_937926845.1 uncultured Atopobium sp.
GTCAAAAAGACGAGTGCGCCATCTTTAAGTTTTATATATTCGCAGCAGAGATCAAGAAGGACGCAGACGCTGAGGACAACTTCCTTGTTTCCGCAGCAATGGACGAGCACATCGCTCTTCTCTCCAAGACCATTTGGATGATTAAGCAGTCCAACAAGTAAGTTTGGCAGTTGGTCGGTTGACCTTTGAGCGGGCAAAAAGCTTGGCCCCTGAAAACAGCCAACTTTTTGCCAAACGACCAGATAAACGTTGTGTTTCTTTCTTTCCTTATGTTCTGAAAATGCCGTCGGATTTCCGGCGGCATTTTTTGTGAGCGAATTTAATAAGCTTAGGATTTTTGGAAATGTATTGATTTTAGGACTCTTCTATACTAATGAAACCACATAATTGACATAAAATTTCTGCAAAATAGCATGATCTTATAGCTAAAGTTGATAGTATCTTTAATTGATCAACAAGTTTTACTAATAAACTCGTGATTCAATCAACGGTTCTTTTATAGGCATTTTATTAAATGTGACGTTCTAAGATTGGGGAATGATGGCACGAAAATTTACAGTAGGTTTTGTCGATATTAGTCCAATTTCATATAAAGATTTTGAATGTGAAAAAGTAAATAGAGCTGATTACTTGACTATTGGGATTGATCCGCTAACTGAAACTCAAATCAAAATTTTGATTGAAAGTTTTTTGCCAGATATGGTTGCGTCCAAGCCAGGAGAAATTATATTTTTAGCTCCTACGGACGAAAACGAAAGAGAACAGAAAAAAGCTCCTTATATCGAATTATTTAGGCGCGGATATATAACTAATCCACAACCTGGATCAGGACCACGCGAAGGGGAATATATTTGTTTAATAACCGATAAGGGACAAGATGTGGTCAACCGAATTATTGAATATAAATCTAGACCACGACATCAACGAATCTTTTTTTAGATTTGTAAGTTTGCTTAACAGATATTCTTGGTTTCCCGGATTCATTACTGCAGTAATCGGCGGTATTGTGACAGGTTTTGTTATCCCTATAGTTAGAAACATGTTAGGAATTTAAATAAAAAGTTTAATCAAAATGGCTCAATTTGAAAAAACCTCTTCAAAAGAGAGTCGCTATAAGGCGGCTCTCTTTTGTAATTCAGCGCACCTAGTTGCCGTGTTTTGAAAGAGGAAAGAATGCGTTGAGATAGAAGATGTCCTCATTAACGCCTACGTGGATATTTCCGTTATAACGCTTAGCGATAAGTTCCATTGAGCGGACACCGAATCCATGGTTAAGATGGTCGTCTTTGCTGGTTACCAGTGCGTCATCAATGAAAGTTGGCGCATCAAAAAATAGTTTTCTATTTAGCTCAATAAAAAAGAGAGCCACCACCAGGCAGCCCTCTTCGCGTTTGCGTTGGCGAGAATAACGTCACAACCGAACAATCTTCTCGCCAAGTGCTGGTTTTCTCGCCAGATGCTGATCTTAGTAGGTAGGGTTCTCTACCTCAACCTTGTCGACCTCCTGGAAAGGAGCAAGGGTTGAGACCATGACGATAGGCTCGTCGTAAGGGTTATTTACGTAGTGAACTTCACCGGGCTCAATGTGGATGAAGTCGCCAGCCGAGAGGGTGTGCACTTCGCCGTCAACCACAATGTCAATCTTGCCCTGAAGGATGTGGAAGTTCTCCTCCATGATGTTGTGGTAGTGGGCCTGGAAATCCTGGCCTGGCTGGAACTGGACCATGGCGTAGTTCATGCGAGGACCCTTCATCAGGTACTTAGGGCCGTGATCTCCGCACCTATACTCAAAATCGTTCTCGTTGACAATAAACATCTTGCTTTCCTTTCAGGCGCAACTTGTGATGCGACCAAACGTTCTTCTTGCGCGCCACGCGTATCCG
This sequence comes from uncultured Atopobium sp., assembly GCA_937926845.1. GTDB lineage: Bacteria > Actinomycetota > Coriobacteriia > Coriobacteriales > Atopobiaceae > Lancefieldella. The sequence goes on from CALBBS010000072.1 coordinate 1,884, forward strand.
CGGCGCAGCGGAGTCCCGGTGTTTACAGACCAGGTGCTCTCCACATGCTCTTGACCTTGCCCTCTTCTGCAAGCTCAAGCTCACTCTTGTAAATATCCTTCCACTGGACATACAGCTGGTCATACACAGCCTTGTTGTCCGGGTTAGGGGAGAATGTCTTATCCCATTTAACAACGCGCTTTGCGCCCTCAGCGATACTTGGGTAGATGCCTACGCCGTATCCCGCAAGAACAGCGGCGCCCAGAGCAGTTGCCTCTTTGACCTCTGGAATGCGAACGTTCTTGCCGGTAACGTCGGCGACAATCTGCGCCCACAGAGGACTCTTGGAAGCGCCGCCTGCAAAGATAAGCTCGTCTGGCTCATTGCCGGTAGCTTCTTTGACCAGGTCAATATGGCCGCGGACGAGAAGGGCGGTGTTCTCCAAAATTGCGCGATAGAAGGTGTACTTGTTGAAGCGCTCTGGATCAAGCTCAAAGTTGGTAAACGTTGGGCTTGCATGAGTCCAGTGGATGTAGTTCATAACATCGCTGAAGCAGCAAAGCATACCGTGGCTACCAGCAGGAATCTCTGCAGCGCGCTCGTTCATGACCTCATACACGTCATCAATGCCGCGCTCTTTTGCTTCGGCCTTTTCTGCCTGGCAGAAGCCGTCACGATACCAACGCATAACCAGACCAGGCTTGAATGCCAGAGCTTCGTACTGCCAAATCTGTGGAATAGCGTGGCAGTTTACACGGACGCGATAATCTGGGTCCGGAGTGCTCTTATCGGTGTTGAACTCGTACTGCCAGAAGCTGCCTCCAAAAACACCAGCCTGACCAGGCTCGCAAGCGCCAACACCAATCATGCCCAGCTGGCAATCGCCATATTAGCCACATTGTGGTTGACGTGTATGAGCATACGCGTGAGCATCATGCGGACTAGTCTGCCCTCAAGCTGAGCGTTGGCTGGGAGCCGTTGTAAGATGGTGTGTGTCCGTGCACCTGTACAGTGCGGAATAGTATGCGCACCCGCGGCGCCCCGAGCGGCACGCGTGCGCCTGAGTTAAGGAGACTTATGTCTGCCGCTGATTCTTCAGCAATTGTTATTAGCGTTTCTGGTGAGGAGCGCGAGGTCACCGCGAAGACTGCCGCTGAGCTGTTCGCTGACGACCCGAAGATTGTTGTGGCACGCGTGAACGGCGTGCTTGTTGATCTCTCCCACGAGCTGTCTGCTGGCGACTCCGTTGAGCCGGTTTTCATTCACGAACCGGACGGCCTGAACGTTCTGCGCCACTCCGCTGCGCACGTGATGGCGCAGGCGGTGCAGGAGTACCGTAAGGACGCTAAGCTGGGCATTGGCCCGTACATTACTGACGGCTTCTACTTTGACTTTGATGTGGCTGAGCCGTTCACCCCGGAAGATCTGAAGAAGATCGAGAAGTCGATGATTAAGATCATCAAGTCCGGTCAGCTGTTCCGCCGCCGCGTGGTCACCCACGACCAGGCTGTCGCCGAGATGGCGAACGAGCCGTACAAGCTGGAGCTGCTCTCCTTGAGCCAGGGCCCCGGTTCTGGTGCGGATGCTGCCGAGGGCGCATCCGTGGAGGTCGGCGAGGGTGAAATCACCATTTACGACAACGTGAACCCGAAGACCGGCGAGACCGTCTGGAAGGAAAAATCAAATAGAATGAGCCGAGCAAATCTCGACGTGTCTGAGCTAACT
>CALBBS010000073.1 GCA_937926845.1 uncultured Atopobium sp.
CTCAAATAAATTTCCAACAACTCAAGGTGATAAGGCTCGACCTAATATATAGGTAATTTTTAAATCAAGTGCAATTATAATTTCAATTAGTTAAGCCAGTAGAATGAGTTCCAATATTACATTTTAAAGTCCTAAGTCTACCCGGACAAAAACATGCTTTAGCCACGTACGAGCTCTCGTCACCTCGTGCATACGTAGCACCCGGTCGCAGTGCTCCGCCACGAGCGGGTCGTGGGTAATCACAATCGTGCTTTGCTGGTTCCCTGTACATTCACGAAGCAGGTCAATCACTTCACGGGTGAGCTCTTCATCCAGCGAACCGGTCGGCTCGTCACAGAGCAGCAACGCCGGTTCCCCAATGAGCGCACGAGCAATAGCCACACGCTGCATCTGTCCGCCAGAGAGCTGGTTTGGGCGCTTATTTGCGTGTGCTTTAAGGCCAACCTTATCAAGCGCTTCAAGAGCACGTTCGTGACGCTCTGACTTAGAAACGCCAGAAAGTGTCAATGCAAGCTCAACGTTACTTACCACGCTTTGATGAGGAATAAGGTTATAGGCCTGGAATACAAAACCAATGCGGTTGTTTCTATAGGTATCCCAGTCTCGCTCTTTGAACTTCTTGGTAGAAATACCGTCTACCAGCAAGTCTCCAGAATCAAAGCGATCAAGACCACCAATAACATTGAGCATAGTGGTCTTACCTGAACCCGAAGGACCAAGGATTGCAACAAACTCGTTATCTCTAAACGCAACGGAAATATGGTCCATTGCAGTTTGTTCAAATCCACCAGTGTTGTAACGCTTTGAAATACCTTTAAGCTCAAGCACGCGTTGCTTCTTTCTTGTTGGACTGTATGGAGCGCGGGACTTTCCTGTTAGTTGGCTGCGTCTTCGTTAGCTGTATCTGTATCAGCTACATCGGTCTTCTCGCCAGCAGCTGTCTGAGCTACTGCGTCCTCTGCAAATGGATCAGCAGTGACGTCCTCAATAACCTTCTGCTGAGCCCAGCTTAAGCCGTAGAGCAGGCCAAAGAGCACCCAGAACCATGGCGCATAGAGCATGACAACCATCAAGAGGGCAAAAAGTCCTCGGAGAAGCGTCCAAGGGAGCACCACAATCAGGAAGAAAAAGAATGGCAGTACAAAGAGGATTGCTGCAAGCGTGCGAAGTACAACTGCCACTGTCTTAGTCAACGAGAAACCCGTATTGCGTGCAATAAGCAGACCCACCAGGCCAGCAATGCCAAAATACAGCATGATTGGCGCAACAAAATAGGAATAGAACAGCGGTGTAGAAGGGTCTTGAGGCAGCGTTTGCCTAAGAACCATCAGTACAATTCCCAAAACCGTTAAAACGCCAAGAAATGATGCGTTTCCAATAAAAGTCTTTTTCGTCATAGTTAACTCCTTTGAGAAGGGGTATTAAGTATAGTGTAACTAGTACCTTGTTCCCGACCTTGTCTATTTCATACGCGAGATGCCACTAAAACCACTGCTCTCCATATGTTTCAGGGTCAAACGTTTGAATTAAAGGAGTTTTTCATGACTGATGCAGAACTCAAAGCAAGCGCCGAGGCGTTTGTTAATGAGCACTGGGAAGAGATTATTGAGGATATTCGCTACCTGGTGCAGGTAGAGTCCGTTGAGGATCTGTCTCTTGCAGAGCCTGGCAAGCCTTGGGGTCCTAAGTCTTATGAGGCACTTCGCCGCGGTCTTGAGATTGCAGAGCGCCTAGGCCTTGAGACCACTGACGTAGACGGCTACCTGGGCTTTGGTGACCTTCCTGGTGAGTCCGAGAAGTACCTTGCTACCATTGCTCACTCTGACATTGTTCCTCTGGGCAAGGGTTGGACGGTAGATCCGCTTGACGTTACCCGCCGCGAGGGCTTTATTCTGGGTCGTGGTGTTCTGGACGACAAGGGTCCTCTGGCGCTCTCGCTCTGGGCAGCTCACTTCTTTGTTGAGCAGGTAAAAAAGACTGGCAAGAAGCTCCCTTACACTCTGCGCGCCATTGTTGGTAACAACGAAGAGACCGGCATGGGCGACGTCCCTTACTACCTCTCCAAGTATCCAGAGCCATCATTCTGTTTCACGCCAGACGCTGAGTTCCCCCTTATCTGCGGCGAGAAGGGCGTGTACCACGCACAGTTCACTTCTCCAAAGATTGCTGGCGCACACGGCGAGAAGATCGTTGAGCTTGACGGTGGTACCGTACCTAACGCTATCCCAGGTCTTGCAAGCGCACTTATTCGCGCTGACGCATCTACCTTGGCTGACACTGATTCCATTAAGGTTGAGGACGCAGGCGTTGAAGATGATGGCACCAAGCTTGCTCGCATTAACGCAACAGGTAAGGGCGGACACGCTTCCATGCCTGAAGGAACCGTCAATGCAATTGGCCTGCTTGTAACCTACCTGCTTGATAATAACCTCTGTGGAGAAGAAGAGCGCGGCTTCTTGACCTTCTCGCAGCAGCTTTGCTCAACTACTGATGGTACTGGTACGGGCATCCAGAGTGCTGACGACAAGTTTGGTCCTCTGACCTGCATCTCTGGTACTATCCGTACCAAAGGTGATGTGTACGTACAGACCATTGACTCTCGCTATCCTACTTCCACCACCGGCGAGGCAATTACTGCTCGTATGACTGAGCTGGGTGCTGAGCATGGCTGCACCTTTGAGGTACTCTCTGATGCAGTTCCTTTCTACATTGACCCAAGCTCTCCTGAGATTACTACCCTTCTTGATACGTTCCATGAGTACACAGGAAGCAATGAGCAGGCGTTTGTCATTGGTGGCGGCACCTATGCACGTCACTTTAAGCGTGCCGTTGCCTTTGGTCCTTATGACAGTAAGGCAGCAAAAGACCTACCTGAGTGGGTTGGTATGGAGCACGGCCCTGACGAGGGAGTTTCTGAGGAGTGGCTCAAGCGCGCACTCAAGATTTACATTGTCAGTATTGCTCGCCTGATGCAGCTTGATCTGTAAAGCTATCAAGCAAAAATGCTAACAAAGCCCCTGTATTCTAATTGGATTGAACTGCGTCCCATTTCTCGTGTCCAAGAAATGGGAGACAGTTCATATGCGGGTGATTATGATTCTGCAGCGTGTTAGCGTCGGCTTTTAGGCCTGGCGCACAAAATAGCGCAGCTTTGGTAGGTTCTGCCGAAGAATCGACATGTTCTTAATCAAGATAGCCAGGCAGCTAGGCGGTCGCACTACCTGATATGCATCTCTATGCATAAACTTCATCTAATATGCTTAAACATGAATAGACTTATATAAGAAATTTAACTATCGGTAAATTCTGTATCTAAAGAACACATCTATGTCAGATAATCTGCCCAATTGCGAGCATATTACACACCTAATGAAGATATTCTGCATGCCTTAGCTATTTTTGGCGTCATGTATACGTCTTTTTGACAGATTATCTGACTTAGGTGTGTTTTGAACTGCCTCCTATTTCTCGTGTCTAAGAAATGGGAGGCAGTTCAATTTCTGTGCGGGGGATTTTCTTGTACGGGAAATTTTTACCAAGATATTCTTGCAGGCAGCTACACGCGTTGCAAAATCACATAGCGATTCAGATTATTATCTTTGCCATCTGCACTAAATTGCGCACAAATTTGCACGTCAGAGCCAAGGCTTCCAAGAAGCTCATCAAGCTCCTCTTGCGAGAAGTGATGACAATAGCGCCAGGTATTGGCCTTATCTTGCCAGCCAATCAGATAGTCATGCTCCTCAAGTTCTGATGCATCTATACCCAGCGCACACAGCCCTTGAGCAGTGGTTTCTTGAGCTTTAGCAGCAAGTTTTTGGCTGTTCATAAATTGCCAAAAAGAAACGCAGACAAAACCGCCAGGTTTAGTCCTATCTAATAAAGTGCGCAGAAGCTCGGTTCTCTTCTTTGCGCCTGGCACATGATGCAAAAAGCCAAATGCAACCACTAAATCACAGGCCGGAACAGTAAGACGCGAAGAAAGCATGCCGTCAAGCAGGCTCTTTATCACATCTAACTCAATAAACGCCAGCTCAGAGACATGAGCGCCTGCGTCTCCACTCTCCACAAGAGGCTTGCAATTATCTACAGCAAAATACTTTTCCGGAACAATTCCCGCCTCATCACAAAGAAAGCGAGCAAAGCGCAGGTTGCCGCAACCCACATCAAGTACAGAGGGTTTCTCGCCAGCTAAAAGCTGAGGCATGGCATCTAGGCACTGCTGCCATCCCTGCCAAGGCATCTGTCGTGTGGCCGAGAAACTCTGCACCTGCTGAGTGTAAAACTCAGAAGTTACGTAACTCAGCCGCTCAGCAGTAGAAACGCTGATAGATTGAGTATGTGTTCTGTTTGAAGAAGTTTCCATACAGAGATTTTACGTCATCGCCTTGCTCCCAAAGGTCAGAAGCTCACCTTATTGCCTATACTGTTTGTATGGATGAACTCATTTTGGACATATTGAAGCAGCTCAGAGATGGCTCACAAGGTGCTCTTGATACGCATCAGCTTGAGATGCTCATTAACTCGCACAACAGCGGAATTGACTCTAGCGCCCACAGTACAGAGCGCGAGAAACTCATTCCTAAAAGAGCAATTCTCCCCTATTTTTTGCAGGTCAAGCAGAACAATGATGAGCTGTGGCAATCGTGGAATGTTACGCCTGAGCTGGAAGAAAGGTTTATCCGCTCTGTGCGCATGAAGCCTCGTCGCACCGCTTCTGGCGTGGCTACCATTACCGTGATTACCAGGCCGCATACCTGCTCAAGTAATTGCATTTATTGCCCGTGCGATCTACGTATGCCTAAGAGCTATCTTGCTAATGAGCCTGCCTGTCAACGCGCTGAACTCACGTTTTTTGATCCATACGTGCAGGTTGCAGCTCGTCTTCAGGCGCTCCATCAGATGGGCCACTCAACCGACAAAGTAGAGCTCATAGTGCTCGGTGGAACCTGGAGCGATTATCCAGAAGGCTACCAGTACTGGTTTATCAAAGAGCTCTTCCGTGCGCTTAATGAGTGGCCCAACTCTCCTAGCCACATCCAGGAGCGCCTGAATTGGTACACCTCGTTTGGCTTGCAGAACTCTGAAGAAACGCTTTCTTCTTTTGTTGCTGAACAGCAGGCAGCAGTCTTTGATGATACTGCCACGTATAACCAGGCTTTTCATAAGCTCTACGACACTAGTAAGCCTCACCAAAACGCGTGGTCTCAGATGCAAAGTACCCATGATGAGCTGGTGGAGCAACAGCACATTAATGAAGCAGCTGCTGCCCGTGTGGTTGGCCTTGTAATAGAAACCAGACCTGACACTATTACGCCGGATAACCTACGCATGTTTAGGCAGCTTGGGTGCACCAAAATTCAAATTGGCATTCAGAGCACACGCCAAGAAATCCTTGACGCAAACCAGCGTCAGATGTCTGTTGCCCAGATTAAACGAGCTTTCTCGCTGATTCGCTTGTACGGATTTAAAATCCACTCTCACCTGATGGTTAACCTGTTAGGTGCAACTCCTAAGGCGGACAAACAGGACTTTAAAACGTTTGTCACGGATCCAGGATTTCTCCCTGATGAGATTAAGCTCTACCCCTGTGCTCTGGTATCTGGAACGCAATTGGTCCAAAAATACCAGGAAGGTTCATGGCAACCATACGCCAAAGATGAGCTGGTAGACGTACTTGTTCAGGATGTACTTAACACGCCTCCATACGTGCGTATTTCTCGCATGATTAGAGACATTAGCGCCACCGATATTCTGGTGGGAAACAAACATACCAACCTTCGTCAGATGGTTGAGCGGGAACTTACCTCTGAAGATGTTGCAAGCCACGTACAGGAGATTCGCTTTAGAGAGATTAACCAGCAGCAGGTAAATGCCGCAGAACTTACCCTTCAAAACTTTGTTTACACTACCGCAGTCAGTGACGAGCACTTCCTGCAGTGGGTAACTGCTGACAATAAAATCGCAGGTTTCTGTAGGCTTTCACTTCCCCACTGGGATAAACTGACCGCTGGCACATGTGATGTTACTGCCAATGAACTGCTGGTACAGCCAGGTCAGGCCATGATCAGAGAGCTCCACGTGTACGGACAGGCGCTTTCGCTGGGCTCAGAAGGAATGTCTGCTCAACACCAGGGCTTGGGCCAAAAGCTTCTTGCCAAAGCATCATTTATCGCAGCTGAGGCGGGTTATACCAGTCTTAACGTCATCAGCTCAATTGGAACGCGAGCCTACTATCGCGCACAGGGCTTTACCGATGCAGGACTCTACCAGCAAAAAGCCCTGTAAAAAGGTAGCCTTGCACTTCCAAACCAGCTTTACGTGCTCATATTAAAAGTCACAAAAAATGCCGAGAAGACCGTTGATCTTCTCGGCATATTCATGAGCGTCGCCCTCTCCTTGACGCGAATGAATTTTAAGGAATCAGCGACAAAATCTGAGAAAGATTCTTCTTGCCGAAGTCAACCTTCTGACCGTCGTTAATAACCAAGCATGGAACACTCATGACGTCGTAGGCGTCTTTGAGCTCCTTGAAGTGGTTGATGTCGTACACATCGCAGGTAACCTGAGGGTTGTCCGCAGCAATACGCTGAGCAGCCACAACAACATCTGGACACATGGTACAAGAAAGTCCTACCAAGACCTGCAGATGTGTCTTTGAGCCAATAGCAGCGATGGCTGCCTTATCCTCGTCACTAATAGGCTGACCTGGTCCTGCAGCGTTGTAAAGTCCAAGTACAAACGAAGTAAACTCATGTCCACCGGGAACACCATGGAACGCAAGACCTGTTGGGGCACCATCTTGTGCGCACACACGAACAACTGGAAGGTTCTTCTCGCCCGTGTCTGGGACCATCTGAACACTCAGCTTGTCGGTCATGGAAGAAAGCTCTTCCATGTAAGCTACAAGCTCTTCAGAAACAGGTCTCTGATCAAGTTCCAGCTGAAGCACAAGCGGACGAGCCATGCGCTCAAAGACGGCATTAAGCTGCGCCTTCATGTCATCAGTAAAGAGCTCTCCGGATTCAGAGGTTGTCTTGGCCTCTGGAGCCTCAGAAGCCTCCTTCT
>CALBBS010000074.1 GCA_937926845.1 uncultured Atopobium sp.
CAACTCGAATATGTGCTGATATCAAACTTAAAGATGGCTGTGGGATGCTGTAAAACAGCATCCCACAGCCATCTTTAACCTTGTTTATGGAGCAAACTAAGGTGTGGTCAGCTATACTCGAATCCGTCACTATTCTAGCAATCTGGGCGTTTTGAATATGAAATCTGAAAATCGTCTCGGTAGGGAGACCAGGCGCTCGTCTGCGCCTTCATCTAGAAGGCCTGGGCGCTCAACTATGCCTCCATCTAGGGGGTCTAGTAGGAGGTCTAGGCGAGGTAGGGTGCGCGTAGCTCCGCGTAAACGATCAAGGAACAAAGCCACCATTTTGCTATTGTCGACGCTGGTGGTAATGCTAGTGCTGGTTGTAGGTGGCATTGCGGTAAAAGTAATTAACTCTGAAAGTACTCCTGAAGCTACCGTGCGCGACTACGTGCAGTTGATCGCTGACGGTAAATACGACGAAGCTAATAAAGTAGTGGACCCAGGGGTTACTGGTACCCAGAGCGAGCTGCTAACAAGTAAGGCTTATAGTAAGATCAAAGGGGCGGTAAAATTTGACTCTATAAGCGGGTTGCAGTACGACAAAGACGATGATTCTGCAACTGTTAACGTGGATCTACTAGTAAGCGGTCATCCTATGGAAGCTGAGCTGAAGGTAGAGTCATATACAAATAATTTTGGTTTACGTAAGTGGAAGATCCTTACTCCGCTATTGGTTCAAGTGCAAATTTATAGGCATGCATATTTAAGCTCCTACAAAATTGGCTCAGCCATTGTGAATATGAAATCACAAGATCATTATGGCTCGGTAAGTTACATGATGTATCCAGGAGTTTATAACATTGAGGGGCAAAGCGTAAATCCCGAGTATGTTGAGATCAACTCAGTGGGTAAACAGTTTGTTGCTGTTGCTATGCAACATGGCAGTACCGGCTCTGAAAGTGATTTTTATGCCAGTTTTGAGTTCAACAAACATTTTACTGTTAAGCCTACAGAAAAACTAAAGACTTGGGCGTTACCGCAAATTCAGAGTAGAATTAAATCTTGTGCATCTATTTCTTATCCCAGGAAAGATAATTCTTGTCCTGTTGGGACGTGGTCTCCATTTATTCACTTTAAAGCTCTGGAAGTAAAAACATTGCCCACCGCTCTATATTCCGTAGCTTATGTTAATGGTACTAGCCTGATCGCAGCTAGAGCTGATGGTGTAATTAGGGTAACTACTGCCAAATCTAGTGGCACTTCTGGTCAAGAAATAAGTGAGACTAAAGACCTGTATTACGCTGCAGCTGGTGTAGTCGATTTTGATAAACAAAGACAACCTATATTGAAATGGGATCTTCAGTGATGTCTGATATGAGTAATGAAAATAATCGTTACCCAAAATACGTTGAGGTTCCATCTAAGCGGGTTAACCTGGCAGATTCCTCTGGGTGGTCTGTTGCAAAAATTGCTGATGTTTTTCGCAAACGACTGAATCTGAAGCTCTGCCTGGCAGTTGTGCTAGCAATGGTACTGGTGTTGATTGTAGGTGTGGTTTCGGCAAGAGTGATTAACTCTGACCGTACTCCTGAAGCTGCTGTGCGTGAGTATGTGCAGTTGATTGCTGACGGGAAATATGATGCAGCAAGCAAGCTGGTAGATCCTGGCGCTAATAGCTATCAGCGCAGACTGTTGAGCGATAAAGCTTATAGTGGCGTTAAAGGCGCAGTTAAAGTTAACTCTATAACTGTGCAAGAGCGCAATTCGTCGACAGTAAATGTTCATGTAAGTTTGCAGGTCAAAGATAAGTCTGCGAACCAAACATTGCAAGTGAAGCTAGATGAGAGTGACTGGTTGGTAAATAATTGGAAAATAGTCACCCCGCTAGTCGCGCATTTGGCAATTACTCCCGAGGACGAGTTCTTCAAGTCTTATAAAATAGGTTCGGTTGTTGTAGATTCCACCATGGAAGCTGATGGTAGATTTAACTATCTAGTATATCCTGGAGTTTATAATGTTGAGGTGCAAAGCGCTAATCCTGAGTATTTTGCTACTAGCCTACCAAGCAAGCAGGTAGTGGTGGCTGACAATAACGCTGAACCTTTTAATGAATCTACTACGCAGATTGATGCTAGTGTTGAACCTACGGAGAAACTTAAGGGTTGGGCTCTAAGTAAACTTCAAGAAAAAGTTAAAAGCTGCGCCTCTGAGGCGGACAGGCACGATTTGGTCTGTCCTGCTTACTTGCGATTAGGTGATCTTAATGAGATTGAAGTAAAAACGCTACCAAGCAGCCTGGATTCTATCTCGCTTTATGAATATCGTAACGAATATAAGCGTAATTATGCTTTTAGAACCATCTTTGTTGTTAAAGCCACTGGCATCTATATGTCAAAACCTGTCTACCAATCTTATTCTGAGAATGGTTCTTATAATTATAGAGCCGGGAAAATGGAATATGTGCGAAGTGAGATAGTTGGTTATATTTACTTTGATACCTCTGGGCAACCGGGAATTGCTTGGAGGTACTCCTGGACAATCGATCAATAAATCCGACTGCTTGGACGCGCGCAGACACCAGACAGAGGCTAGCGCGTCCAGATGCCTACCCTGGTCACAGCGTGGACATGCCTGAACGGATCTGGATAGCTCAGTTAACCTAGAGGTCAATCAGATATACTCGCGTATCGTTAGCCTGACAATATGCACCTTTCTCTAGAACCATGAGCTCTCGTAGAACCCGCAGCATCTCACTTCCGGCCTGGCTTAACTGGCAGGTCTATGCGGTTGCGGCAGCTTTAGTGGTAGTGCTGGTGATAGGCGTCGTCGCCCTGCCACGACTAATCAACCCAG
>CALBBS010000075.1 GCA_937926845.1 uncultured Atopobium sp.
AGCGCTATTTTCAAATCTTCCATCAAGGGTTTTATTAAATCTTGTTACTGACTTTAATTTCTCTATTTCTTTAATAAAATCAACTATATTATTCAAATTATTCATTGATACTGTACCTTCTCTAATATTTATTTACCATTAAATTTTTTGATTATTGTATTTAAACTCTTGCTTGTAAATAAACAAAAATATAGTCCATCTTTTCCTCCAACTGGGATAATTTTAACAATCTGATTCATAGCCGTAATTATAAATGGTACTACCGTATTCTTAAGAAGATTTAACTTCCTTTTCATTTATAGTTTGAATGTAAAAAAGCATCAAAGCCTAAATTATTGGCTAAAATCTTTACCTGATCCATAAATTCGTCCTCCGAGAATACAAAGGGATATTCAATACGAATAACTGAAATTGCCCTAACCACATATGACGGTTACCTGGAAAAACATGGTATTACACCACAACAACCCAATACTCATGGCAATCAAACAAGTGTGATAGATGTCACTATAGAAGTTAAAAATGATAGAGAAGAGACTGAGCCTGTAGGAGGAATAGATTTTCTCGCCACGATTTTAATTCCACAAGCCAACAACACCTACTACATTTGCGATTTAGGAAATGAAAACTCCCTTTGGCCGCTTTAGTTGCACTTGTAGGCCTAAATTCAAACGCTATCATTCAACATAGGCACTTAACTCAATAATACAAATTAATTCATATTTAATTAAAAATATCCAAGTCAAACATCTCAATATATAGAAATCTATTTTTATTAAATAAGTCTCAAAAATAACGAAATTACTTTAACCGATAAAAATATACCGTTCACAGAATCAATAATTTGTATTGCATTTCAAGACTTATGATGATGACAAGTTAAGGTCTAATCATGGGGGTTGACCAAACTTAAAAACTAAGGAGGCGTTTATGAATCGCCCAAAGGTTTTAAAGCTATTTACAGTCTTGTCTATTTTTCTTTGTATTTTAGCAGTCCAGAATGTTGCTTATGCTAACAACACTGATTACAGAGATACAACTTACAAATACCGCTTTTCCGGCAGCAACACTCAAGGAACACGAGGTCGCACAAAGGATACTAACTCAATGAGTTATATTAGAGTTGATCGCATTGATCCCAGTAGCGTTCGTTTTTACATTGATGGTTCCTATAGTCTGTGGAGCGGATATGTAAATAAAACGAGGAATGACCACGCAACTATTAGTCACAAAGGTCACTTTAATATCCACAACTATGTTTATGAAGCCGGTATGCGCTACGCCAGAATGACAGCTTGGGGCAATGACGGAAACGGCGTTGTAAGTGGAGCATGGAGCCCCGACTCACGTGGTGGATTTACCGAAGTTAATTAGGATTTGCTATGGTATCTCATGATTTTAGAAACTTTAACTTGAAAAAGCACAAGCTCCCGAAAGGAGCTTGTGCTTTGGGATTGTTAATTACTTGTATCGTCATTACAGGACTTTTTTATTTTTATGGTCTCGCTCAAAAACAGGCGCAGCAAGAACTTTTTGCGCAGCAAGTGGCGCAAAGACAAAATGAGGCCTCGGAAACTTATAAAATTGGCGATACTGTACAACTAACTGGACTTGATCAAGAAGGAGGTAATCCAGCTGAGACTCCTTTTGGGGCTTATTTACCATGGATTGGTACAATAGAGGTAACGGTAACAGACGTAACCCTTTATCATTCTATAGACGAAGCAGGATTTACCTCTGAAGCACTTAACCATTCGTCAGCACCGGAAAATGCAAATAGCTTGTATCTAGTCTATACGCTTCATTTTAAAAACATAGATGCTGTTCAAAAACGCACCTCAAACGGGATGAGCTCTATATTACTTTCTAGCTACTCAATTAATGCCGAAGGACACGATATTTTCATGTCCCAAATCACACCTGAAAATGCCCGAATTAGCAGTTCGGAAGTGGAAAAAGAAAAAGGATATTTTTGGATTAATGCAGGAGATGAATGTGACGTCAAACTTGCCTTTATACTATCTCCAGAAGAGATGAGAGATATTACTTCTATTCATCTGGCAGATATGGGAGGAATTTATTCAAACGCAAAGTTAGTTGATATACAGTCTGCATTAAAAAGTGATAAGTAGGTGTTTGCTATGAATTCATTGTTCAAGTCTGAATTTAAGCGACAGCTTACCTATAACCCATTATTTTGGGCATGTGTTGCAATTGGCATCTGTATTGCACTACTTGCCGCTTGGATTGAAATTCAAATTGAATTAAATACCTTAGAAGCGACTCTTCAACAGGGAAATCATCTTTCCTATAACACTTTGCTTTCTGTCATTTCTGCTTACACTGCTTGGATCCCAACACGAATCGGAGATTTTTACAGTGGACTGTACTATCTCTTATGGCCACTCTTAGCGACCATTCCAGCCGCTTGGATTCTAAGCAACGATTCAAAAGAAGGAGTGCTTGAACAGCAATGTCTTAGAATTAAAAAAGCTAGTGTTATTAGAATAAAACTATATGTGAGCTTTATTTCTGGAGGTATTTGCTCTGCCCTACCTCTTGTCCTAAATTTTTTAGCTGTAATCTGTTTCTTACCGTTATCCACGCCAAAAATTTATGATGAGATATATACCGCAGTCCCTATGAGCTCTTTGTTCTCAGGACTCTTTTATAACTCTCCTCTTGCTTATGTCATTACCCTATCCGTATTAGCCTTCATAATGGGAGGGCTGTTTTCCTGCGTTGTTTCTCTTTTCGCAAGTTTATCTAAAACCACATTCCAAGCAATTTTTGTTTCTTATTTTCTGCTTCACCTATTAGCGTTCTTAGGCTCACAATTTTCAGCAATCCTCTCCTCTGCTCAATTAAGAGAAGTCGGACAAAATTCTTTTATTAGGTTGAATTTCTTTCAGTTGATAAGCTCTGAATATGCTCCAACAAAACTTGGATTTTATTGTTTTTGTTTTACTTTGATGTTGCTTGTAACTTTCATTTCTTACAAAAAGACTTGTAGGAGTGATCTACTATGAAGCATCAAATTTCAAGGAACTTCACTCAGCTTTTTGATGTGCATAAAAATCTTCTAGTAGCGCTTTTTGCGATGTTGTTATCTTGTACTGCGTTTATTTCTTCTTTTGCACAATTCGGCTTAATTACACAAGGAGGATATTCCTTTTCTTTAGGTGATTTGATTATCGCAACATTCTATGGATCTGCCCACACGCTCTCTGTAGAGTGGACCGCGCTCTGCATCTCTTTTCTCCTCATAATCATCATTTCTAGCTCGGACAATAATGTACATTTTTCTATTCAACGCATAATGAGATTCGAAAAGAAAACTAGATATTGGATTTATAGCTATATAAATATAATCGTATCTTGTCTCGTTTTGATTGCCGTCTATATAATGACATACGTTGTTTTACTTATTTGTACAGGCAACAGCCTTACTATTGCTACACTAAATGTAAATATCTTCATTAACCATACCGTTCAAGTTGCTACAAATTTTTCGCTCACAGCCCCAGAAGTATTAGTCCTTCTCGGCATTTATTATCTTGGTCTCTTGTTCTTTTGCTCTTTTTACAAAGTAATAAAACTCTATACTCACAATTCACTAGCTGTATTACTAAGCGTAGCACTACTAGTTTTAGGAGAGTTCTTTCCTAAGCTTCCGTTTCCCTCTACATTAATAATTTTTTCGAGACTTCTTCCTTTTAATCCAGAAGGATATAGCCCTGTATATGCAACTTTATATTTTCTTGTTGGAATCATTTGCTTAAACATTTTTGGCCTCATTGGAACTAAAAATACAGAGTTTGGTGGTCATTATGAGAAACTCTAAAGTAATTCCATTTGGCCCCTTTATCTATTCATTACGTGGTCCATTTTGTATCTGTACCATCTTAATGGTACTTATCGTTGTTACGTCTCTTGTAGTGTTCAATCGCTCGGCAACAAGTAATCCAACATTTGCAGATAACGTATCAAGTCTATTTGCTGGAATGCCACAGATATCGCAAAGCATTTCTTCAAATGCTGCTCTGCCAAAAATTAAAATTCCTTTTGCGTGGTTAATACTTGTTTTACTTCCCCATTTAATGTGTTTTCTGGCAGTCTCTAGGTCACTAAGAAAAGATATGTATCTTGTTATGTCTTCCTCAAAGAGTTTCTATCCAATTCTTTTAACAGTAAGTTGTGTAACAGCAACTGGACTTTATTGGATAATAGCGGGAGTTGTAATCCTCTTATTCACACTGCTACACGGTGGAGAAATTCTATCAACTACGACATTAAGCTTAGAAATTCTCGAAGGTTTTGACGCCTCAACATTACCTGCAAATACGGCAAGTATTGTCCCATTGATGGGATCTTTATTCATTACTTCACTATCTCTTATAACGCTTCAATGTTCAGCAGGATTATTTATTAAAGAATGGCCTCCTCTCTTTTTAATAATTTCTTGGATAGTTTCCTCAATTTTCAAATTACATCCTATCCTTATTGGCAACTACATGATGTTTTCTCGAAGTTCTCTCTATATTGATTCAGCTAGCAGGGAGATTGTTGAAGGTAACCTCTGCGCAGGAGTCAATCCATTCTGCACGTTAGTTTTTTGTATTGGCTCCTTAGGTATTTTTCTTTATCTGTCTCTTTCACGCTTTAAAAACATTGATCAGTTTGGCGGTGAGTAAACATGTCGTACATTTCAGTTGAACATCTAACAAAGGAAATCGGAAACGATACTGTCCTCAAGGATGTCACATTATCCCTGGAAAAGAGAGGGATAATTGGTCTCGAGGGCCAAAACGGCTCTGGTAAAACAATGCTTATGCGAGCGGTCTGTGGTCTCATTAAGCCTACCCAAGGATATGTTTCTATTGAAAACAAAAAGCTCTGGGATGATATAGATTTTCCGCCAAGTGTTGGTCTCCTCCTAGAAAAACCGGCACTTCTCAGCTCATATAGCGGTCGTAAGAACTTAGAGATTCTCTCGTCAATAAAACAAATTGCATCTAATCAGGATATTGATGCTGCAATTGAAAAAGTAGGACTTGATCCTAAAGACAAAAGACCTGTTAGAAAGTACTCCCTTGGCATGAAGCAACGCTTAGGAATTGCCATGGCGTTTTTTGAGCAGCCTGATTTAATTATTCTTGACGAGCCAACAAATGCTCTTGATGAAGACGGTGTCCATATGCTCACAGAGCTCATTGTTGAACAAAGAGATAGAGGCGCAACACTTCTCATCTCAAGTCATGATGCTGAGTTCTTAGAGGTTGTCTGCGATGTAATTTACAAAATGAAGCTCGGTAAAATTGTCGAGAAAATCGACGTGCAAAGACGTGCATCATGAAACTAAAAAGCAAACTATCATTATTCGCAATTGCCATAAGCCTTGTACTGGTTTGTGCTCTTAGCTACAGGGTTTGGTGGGTAAATACCCATGCACTAACTATCCCCGAAGAAATTTATCAAATGGGAGAATGGGTCCCCCTTGACGGAAATTTTCATTATTCGTCTTCTGAGAATACAAAGGGATATTCAATACGAATAACTGAAATTGCCCTAACCACGTATGACGGTTACCTGGAAAAACATGGTGTTACGCCACAATATCCCAATGCTCATGGCAATCAAACAAGTGTGATTGATGTAACTATAGAAATTAAAAATGATAGAGAAGAGACTGAGCCTATAGGAGGAATAGATTTTCTCGGCACGGTTTTAATTCCACAAGCCAACAACACTTATTACATTTGCGATTTAGGAAATGAAAATTCCCTTTGGCCGCTTGCCCAGCCAAATATAACCACTTCGCAAATTGCCATCAAGCCGCATACCTCATATGTTCTTCATGTGCCTTATGTAGTAAATCTCACAGGGGAAGAAATCTATAGAAATCCGATTACTGATACGACGTTTGATTTGCTTGTTTCTCGTCTACCTGTAGAAAAACGAATTCGAGTGTCTTTGTAGCAATTCTTAGCGCTCCCACTACAAATTACGCCACTCCTATTGCAGATGAATGGTTTGTTAGCTGCCTCCCAACTTACGCTAAAATAATACCTTACGGTTTTGAAGCGCAATGGGAGGCATCATGGGTCTTAAGTATGAAACCGCACGATATGAGGCATCATACGGGGCAATTTCACAACTTCCTTCTCCAGAGACCCCAGAGGTGGCCTTTGTGGGCCGCTCAAACGTGGGAAAGTCTTCCCTCTTAAATAAACTTATTGGCAGAAAACAGCTTGCACGAGTTTCAAGCGTTCCAGGTAAAACCGCTAATATCAACTTCTTTGACGTTGATGGCGTCAAATTTGTAGACTTGCCTGGATACGGATTTGCACGAGTTTCTCGCCAAGAAAAACAGCGCTGGGCAGACCTCATTGGCGGCTATTTTGAGCAAGAACGTAGCTTTAACCTGGTTATTAGCCTTGTTGATATCAGACACGAAGCTCAAAAGCTTGACCTGCAGATGATTAGCTTTCTCCAAGAGGCTGAGCTGCCCTTTGTAGTTGCGTTTACCAAGGCAGATAAGATTGCACGCGGCAAGCAAAATCAAGCCGCGGCCGCCCTGCGCAAGGCATTCCATATTACCCCTGAACAGGCCATTATTACTTCATCTGAGACCGGCCTGGGCATTGACGAGTTGCGCCGCCGCATCGAAGACGCAACTATCTAGGAGCATCATGGATCCAATCCACCAGCAAGAGCAAGAGCACCTCTCCCACGTTTATCAAAAACTTGTTGAGATTCGTGAGGATTTGGATACAACGCTCAACACTACGCAAAAAGATGCAGCTAGAGACCTTCGTCAGATGAGTGAAGAAATCCGCCCGGACTTTGGCGGAGCGGACGAAACCATCGAGACCCTTGCGGCCATTGAAACGCTCAACAGCGTTATTGATACGTACAACCAGTACCACGATTTCACTGTCGAGAAACTCGGTCGAGTCGAAATCCTCTTGAGGCAGCCTTACTTTGCTAAGGTCACGCTCAAAATGCGACCCGGACGTCCTTCTCGCGATGTATACATTGGTGCGGCGGGCATTACGGACAAAGACCGCACGCCGCTTATTGTTGACTGGCGCAGTCCCGTTGCCGAGACGTATTACAACCAAGAGATGGGAACTACGTCGTACCAGGTAGACGGCAAGAAAAGAACGGTTAAACTGGAACTTAGACGACAGTTTGACATCACGCGCGACAAGCTGAATCTCTACTTTGACACAACGGTTGCCATTGAAGACTCTCTGCTGCTTGCCGCTCTGAAGCGTCAGCATACCGAGAAGCTGCAGGCCATCACCGCAACCATCCAGCGCGAACAAAACGTTGTGGTTAGACACGAAGACGTGCCAGTTTTGCTGGTCAACGGCATTGCAGGCTCGGGCAAAACATCCGTTTTGCTGCAGCGTATTGCGTACCTTCTGTACCAGCAGCGCACCACACTTACCGCAGATCAGGTATATCTGTTTACGCCCAATGAGATGTTTGGTCGCTACATCAACACCGTTTTGCCTAGCATGGGCGAACACAATCCGCAGGTATTTACCTGGGATTCTTTCCTTAAGGCTTTGGGTCTGGCTGACCACGCGTCGGGTGCCCACAACAACCCCGAATCTCTGAAGAAACTTGAAGAGCAGCTTGCCACACTTGAGCTCTATGAAGACGACTTCAAGGCCATTTCTGTTGAGGGAACCACGCTTATTAAGCCAGCTCAGGTGGCTAGTTCTGTGGCAAAGTTCTCGCAATTCCCTGTGGGACCGCGCCTTATTGCGCTTGCCAAAGACGAGCTCCACACCCGCCTGGAGCGCAAACTTGGCCAGATGGCTCACAACGACGAGATCCAGGAAGAGATGCT
>CALBBS010000076.1 GCA_937926845.1 uncultured Atopobium sp.
CCGAAATTCCGTGGTGTCGGAGGCGGGACTTGAACCCGCACAACCGTTAGTAGGTCACTAGCACCTCAAGCTAGCGCGTCTGCCAATTCCGCCACTCCGACTTGCTTTGCAGCGAGGGATATACTAACACATCTTCAAGCAACTTTACTGAGAAAATTTAAACTTTTTCTCAAAAGAACTTTGCGAGAAGATCGCCTTATTCCTTGCTTACTTCTGCCAACCAACAATGGTTGCAGGTACGCTTTGGAAGAGTGCAGGACCAAAGTTAGCAAGACCAGTCTTGACAACATAGGTTTCTGGACCAGTGTAGACAGGAAGATATGCGTAAGTCTGCAGCATCTTCCTCTCAGCCTCATTCATGAGCTTCATACGCTCATCAAAGTCTTTGGTAGAGACAACCTTTGCAAACATCTCATCGGTCTCTGCGGAGCCCTGATGACCAAAATTGGATCCAGACTCAGAACCATAGAGCTGGCCACCGTTGTTGTAAGAAGTTGAGCTACCAACCCAGCCAAAGAGGCAGACATCCCAAGAACCAGAGGTAAGAACATCAGAGAACTCAGAAGATGGGTGAGAATCAAGAGTGAGGTTGATACCGGCATCCTTGCACATCTTCTGGATTGCTGCAGCACGGTTCTTAACAGTAGTACCATCACCGAACAAAGTGTAAGCGAAGGTTACCTGCTGACCGTCCTTCTCATAGTAATCACCGTTGAGGGTATAGCCTGCATCCTCAAGAGTCTTCTTTGCAGCCTTGGTACGCTCATCAGTAGACTTGAGGTTCTTAATATCATCTGGGAGGTTGTTTTCATAACCGGCTGCCCAGTAAGGCCACAGCATGGATCCTGGTGCTTCCTCTTTCCAGTTAACACCCTGGAAGACAATGGAAACAATGGTTGCTGGATCAACAACCTGGCAGAATGCCTTACGAACTGCAATATCCTGAAGAACACCGCGAGTAGAATTAATCTCGATAACAGCAATAGACATACCAAGACCACGACGAATCTGTGCCTTATCGCCAAGACCGGAGAAGTTAGAGAGAAGCTCAGCAGAACCATTGACGGAACCACCGGTAGTGTCAACCTCTTCGTTCTTGAATGCATTAATGGAAGCCTGGGTATCCATCTGCTTGTAGACAAGGGTATCAAGCTTAGGAGCATCACCCCACCACTTTGGATTTGGTTTAAAGGTAACCTGAGAATCATCGTAAGAATCAACAATGTATGGGCCAGCGCCAAGCTCATTGTTTGGCTGATTGATATAGCCATTGTTGAAGAAGTCTGGATCCTGAAGCTTTGGGTGCACAGCATAGCTCAAGATGCTCTCGATTGGATAGACTGGTTCCTTCATGGTAATAACAGCAGTCTTAGCAGTATCGCCCTGCTCAACAGACTCATACTTGTTATAACCATCAGTTGAAGAAACCTCAAACTTCTTATTCTGACCACTCATAGTAATGAATGCGGTCTGAACTGCGGTCCAATCAATAGCGGTACCATCGTTGAAGGTAGCCTGATCAGTGAAGGTAAGGGTAGCAACCTGCTTGCCGTCCTTCTCCTCTACCTTGAATTCCTTGATGTAATCTTTGTTTGGCTCAAACTTATCACCATCAGCATTGTTAAGGAACAGGTCACGAGGGTTGATAAGACCGTGAAGGATATTCATGTAAGAGGTATTACCAGCAAGGTTGTAGTAATTCCACTGTGGACCAATCTCGGTGATTGGCTGGGTCAGAGTACCGCCATCCTTAACCTCATCACGAGACTTAGGATTGTTGTACGTCTTGCCCTTCTCTGGAAGAGGAAGCTGATCCAGAGGAGTGTTTGCAGGAGAGCCGTCCTGTGGCTCAGTACCTGTGGTGGTAGAGCTGCTCTGAGGATTTGATGGAGCACAACCAGCAAGGCCAAGGCCTGCGGCGGTGATTCCAGTCAAAGCAAAGAACGAACGACGGGAAAAACTGTCAGCCATATGATCACCCATTTCGTTAAAGGCCTACAGATATTCTCTTAACTATACGAAATTGCCTGAAAATACTCCATAGCAGAAACATTCCCGTAACAACCTGGTTCACTATTTGTAACAAAGAAAACCCGCACCTAGTTTTAAGTGCGGGTTTTCAGAAAATTTATTGAATCTTTGTTACTCGTTAGAGATGTGAGTAGCAGGAACCAGCTTACCGTCCTGGTAAATCATGCGCTCACGGGTACGCTCAATCTTTGGATCAGGAATTGGAATAGCCGAGAGAAGCGCCTTAGTGTAAGGATCTTGTGGGTTAGTAAAGACGTCTTCAGTCTCACCGTACTCAACAATCTTGCCTAGGTGCATAACAGCAACCGTGTCAGAAATATGACGAATAACAGCAAGATCGTGAGCAACAAAGAGATAAGAAATCTTCAACTGAACCTGAAGATCCTCAAGGAGGTTAATAATACCTGCCTGAATGGAAACGTCCAGAGATGCAATTGGCTCATCCAACAGAAGAATCTTTGGACTTGTTGCAAGAGCACGAGCAATAGCAATACGCTGACGCTGACCACCAGAGAACTGGGATGGGAAGCGGTCAACATAGTCTGGGTTGATACCAACCAGACGCATAAGCTCGCCAATACGAGTATTAATATCCTCTTTGTTCCAACCCTGTGCCTGAAGTGGCTCAGCCAAAACGTCATAGACAGGCATACGTGGGTCCAGAGAACTCATTGGATCCTGGAAGATAACCTGAAGATCTTTACGAAGCTCTCTACGCTGTGCAGCATTCTTAAGCTCAGCAACATCTTTGCCAAGGACCGTAATACGACCATCCTCAGGCTTCAGCAGATCCATAATCTGCATCAGAGTTGTTGATTTACCAGAACCAGACTCACCAACCAGTGCAAGAGTTTCTCCCTCATGGATCTCAAAGCTTGCACGGTCAACAGCAGTCATAGTGCCCTTGCTGCGCCTAATAAAGCCCTTACCCTGAACAGGGAAAGTCTTGGTAAGATTCTCAACCTTGAGTACAACAGGACGCTCGTTACGAGGAACGTCAACCCACTTTGGAAGGATTGGCTCAAAGTCTGGATACACCTCAGCATAAGTGAGGTTCTTCTCGCAAATCTCCTGAAGGTGGTGGCAAGATGCCAAGTGACCCTCGGCAGCATTTGCAGGAACCAGCACTGGCTCTTTCTTGGAGCATTCCTCGGTAGCCATAGGACAACGTGGGTTAAAAGGACAACCAGTTGGAATGGCAGCAAGTGATGGTGGATTACCCTTAATAGGAACAAGCCTGTGCTCTGCCTGAAGGTGAGGTTTTGGAACAGCGCCCAGAAGACCCATGGTATAAGGGTGACGAGGCTCAGCAAAAAGTGTATCAACACTTGCGCGCTCTACGCCACGGCCTGCATACATAACCATAATGTCATCAGCGGTACCTGCAACAACACCAAGGTCGTGAGTAATCAGAACAACTGCTGCGCCAGTCTCTTTCTGTGCAACCTTCAAGACGTCAAGAATCTGAGCCTGAATAGTTACGTCAAGAGCGGTAGTTGGCTCGTCTGCGATGATGATGTCAGGGTTGTTTGCAATAGCAATTGCAATAACAACACGCTGACGCATACCACCAGAGAACTCATGTGGGAAAGAATCCAGACGATTCTCTGGATCAGTAATACCAACAATGGAAAGAAGCTCAATACAACGCTTACGAACGTCTGCCTTGCTCATGTGAGGATTATGAGTAAGCAGAGCTTCTGCAATCTGATCACCAATACTAAACATTGGAGTCAAAGCAGACAGTGGATCCTGGAAGATCATAGAAATCTTAGTGCCACGAAGCTTTGACATCTCTTCATCGGTCTTACCAACGAGCTCCTCATTACCAAGCTTAATAGAGCCGGTGACGTGAGCATTGTCATCAAGAAGACCAATAAGAGACAGAGCGGTTACTGACTTACCAGAGCCAGACTCGCCTACGATACCAAGGGTGCGGCCACCCCAGAGGTCAAAGTTAACACCGCGAACTGCGTCTACACGACCAGCCTCAGTATTAAAGGAAACCTTAAGGTTACGAACAGAAAGAACTGGATCTCCTGTTGGAGCACCCTTTGGACCGTTTGATTCAAGCAGCTCGTAGCGAAGGACATCGTCCATCTCTATACTTCCCTGCTTTGTTGAAGTAGTAATAGTGTCAGACATTATGCACGCTCCGTAGTTTCTTCAGAAACGATGCTTCCCTCAAGATTACCGAGCTGAGCGTCATCCTTGGAAGAATCCTCTTCCTGATCTTTAACGCTACCAGCAGCGCGTGAATAAGGGTCAAAGGCATCGCGAAGGCCGTCGCCGATGAGCTGCAGGCCAACACAAACAACAATCAGAAATGCCGATGGAATCAGAATCATCCATGGAGTAGTAAGCATTGCAGAAGAGCCAGCACTTAAGAGATAACCAAGAGAGGTATCTGGTGCCTTAATGCCAAGACCCAAGAAGCTAAATGAAGTCTCAGAGTTAATGCCACCAATAACAGCCAAGACCAAATCAATAATAAGAATTGAGCCAAGGTTTGGAATAAGGTGACGAACAATGATGGTAAATGGTGGTACACCCATATACTTAGCAGCCTTGACGTAATCTCTCTCACGCAAAGACAAAGCCATGGTACGGATAGTACGTGCACGACCAATCCAACCAAAAGCAGTCAAACCAAAGATAAGCATGAGCCAACCAGACTCACCGCCTGATGCACGAACAATCATAGCAACCAGCAAGAAGCTAGGAATGACCATAAGCATATCAAGAAGCCACATACCAATCTTCTCTGGAATGCCACGGACATATGCAATGGCCGTACCAATGATTGCAGAAATGATAGTGGTCAAGATTGCATAGCTAATACCAATGGTCAAAGAACGGCCAAGACCATGGACAACACAGGCATACAAATCAATACCAGCACCATCAGTACCAAACCAATGCTTTGCATTAGGAGCCATGTTAATTGCAGTAAAGTCAGCATCTGTGTAATTATATGGGGTGGCATATGGTCCAAAAACTGCAATAAGAACCATAATTCCAATAATAATCAAACCGATTACTGCCGAACGCTGGCGGAAGAAACGCCTTGCAATCAGACCGGCGTAGCTAATTCTTTTAACTTCTTTGTTGTCAGACTTAGCATCTGCCTGAAGCTCACGTTCAGCATTAGTAAGACCTGCATCAATGGAGACGTTTTTCTCGTCTTTATTCTGAAGCTCTTCTTTAGACATGTCCGCCTCCTTAGCTCATCTTAATTCGTGGATCAAGAGCAGCAGCAAAGAGGTCAGCCAGAAGAGCGCCAACAAGAGTCATTACGCCAGAGAAAGCTGCAACTGCAACCGCACCATGAATATTGTTGTTATTAATACAGTTAATGAAGTACTCACCAAGACCGTGAATTGCAAAAATCTTCTCGGTCATAACAGCACCAGTGAAGATACCTGCAAGCGAGAAAGCAACTGAGACGGCTGTTGGAATCAAAGAGACGCGAAGAGCGTGTTTACGAATTGCCTTCTTGCGAGTGAGTCCCTTTGCACGAGCAGTACGAACGTAGTCTGCATGCATCTCGTCAAGCAGGTACGTACGCTGTGAGAGGTGGTAACCAACAGAACTTACGATAGTAAGAACAATGGTTGGGAGAATAATGTGCTGTAGGAAGTCAATGAGCCAAGTAAAGAAGTCCCCAGTATCTCCACTAGAAAGACCAGTGACGTAGAAAATACGAGAACCCGCACGTGCATTTATCTCGATTGCAGCAAAAACAATCAAAATTGCCATAACAACGGTTGGAATAACCAGAAGTACTGATGCGACACCACTTAAGAAACGGTCTTGCCACTGATATTGACGTTGCGCAGTGTAAACGCCCAAGCTAACGCCAATAACAACAGACAAAATAGTTGCTGGAGTCATAAGCAGAATAGAAGCCATAAACTTAGAGCTCATCTCACGGTTAACACTATCACCTGTTGGAGTCATACCAAAATCAAACTTGGTAAGCAAATTGGTAATCCAAACCTGATAACGCTCAATAACTGGAGTTTTATCATTCAGATTAGTCCTATACAGATTAGTCTCAATAGACTCCTGTGGAGGACGTGGAGTACGCTGCTCAAAATTAGAGCGTGGATTCATAAATGCTGACGCAAGGAAGAATGTGAGCGAAGTTGCAACAAAAATCATCACAATGTAGCTCAAAATCCTCTTTGTAACGTACCAAACAAACCGTGCCATTGACTCTCCTCACCGCCTTGCGCTTATCCACCTGATAAGCGAGGTTTTTCTCGGTATGGCAACCTAGCATTCCTACAACAAACATGCCGTGAATACACAGCAAGTTGCAATTTTACCATGGATAAGTTATCTAACCCAAAAAATATCTCTTAGATATCCAAGATTATGCATACCAATCCCAGTAAAACGTATCCACATATAATGACTGTTTGAGTCCAGCGTGCAGGTCACAATCAAATTTGTTTACATATGAGAAACGTTATTGAAAATTCTGTTAAGAAGTAAAAGAAAACTACTATCTGTCGCATCCAACCATTTTGCTTGTATCCCAACAGCAAATTTTCACATGCTCCGCAGGCTACGAATAAAAAATGCCGAGAAACTCGGGTTTCTCGGCAGGTAATCCAAATATGCAAGCGACTGTTTAGCCAATAGTGCCAACGGGGAATGTCAAAGCCATCACAATAGCGCAAACCATAAAGATGGTTGTAGTGATGATGGTAAGGCGATCAAGGTTCTTCTCCATAATGCCTGAACCAGCGCTTGCGTTATACATAGATGCAGCAATCATGTCAGAAACGCCGGTGCCCTTTCCGGAGTGCGCCAAAACAAGCAGCACCGTCAAAATGCCAGAAAGTACAAACAGCACTAAAAGAATTGTATTCAGAACGCCCACGAGGTTCCCCCTCTTGCTGGCGAGAAGACCCAGCCCTAGTTATTTTTACGTACAAGAGAAAAGAATAGCACACGCCACTCCCCTTTGGGAATGACGTGTGCCAAGTTGCAAAACAAACAAGAACTTAACAAATGAGCCAAGCGCCTCACCGGTGGTAAGGAACTTTGTCAGAGTTTAGTTCATTGCGCTCTTTACCATTGCAACGAAGGAATCAGCCTTGAGAGATGCACCGCCAACAAGTGCGCCGTCGACGTCCTCTTTCTCGAGGAAGCCACCAACGTTCTCTGGCTTAGCAGAACCACCGTAAAGAATACGGATACCGTCTGCAATTTCTGCGCCAAAGATCTCTACCAGGGTCTTACGGATTGCACCGCAGACTTCCTGGGCGTCGTCAGCAGTTGCAGTCATACCAGTACCAATTGCCCAGATTGGCTCGTAGGCAATGACGTACTTAGAAGGATCTGTAATCTCTAGACCCTTGGTATCTGCCTTAATCTGGTCAACAACAAACTGAACGTGAGTGCCGGCGTTACGGACCTCAAGAGACTCGCCGCAGCAAGAAATAGGAACGATGTCATGAGCCATCAGTGCCTTTGCCTTGCGGTTAATGTCCTCGTCGGTCTCGCCAAAGTAGCCACGACGCTCGGAGTGACCAATGATGCAGTAAGTTGCACCAACAGAGGTGAGCATTGCTGGAGAGGTCTCACCAGTAAATGCACCAGACTCCTCCCAATACACATTCTGTGCAGAGAGAGCAACAGAAGAGTTGGCCTGGGTAAGAACCTCAGAGACACCCTTAAGGTCTACAAGAGGTGGAGCAATAACAACATCAACGTTTCCGGTACCAGAAGCAAGCTGATCAACAATTCCCTGAGCAAGCTCAACGCCCTCAGCGAAAGTCTTATTCATCTTCCAGTTACCTGCGATCATACGATTACGCATCGAGAAGCGCCTCCACTCCTGGAAGTGCCTTACCCTCAACGAGCTCCATGGAAGCGCCGCCGCCCGTGGAAATCCAGCTCATCTTGTCAGCAAGGTGGAACTTGTTAACT
>CALBBS010000077.1 GCA_937926845.1 uncultured Atopobium sp.
CGCGCGTGGTCTATCCAGCTGTTGGCGACGGCGTGGGTTACGGTATGACGTGGCGTGTTCCTCGTAATAACATCCAGGTAGCCACTGTGCCTATTGGCTACGCCGACGGACTTGCACGTAGTCTTTCTAATCGGATGGACGTTTTGACGCGCGGAGACCGTGTTCGCCAGGTGGGTAATATCTGCATGGATCAGTTTATGATTGCTGTTGATACCGCAGGTACACACGCTAATAAGCCTGCACACGAGATTCGCTATGGTGACGTGGTTACCCTCATTGGCAAAGACGGCGACCAAGAAATCACCGCGGATGAGATGGCTGACCTTCGCGAGACCATCAATTACGAGGTAGTTTGCAACTTTGGTGCGCGCCTCGATAAGGTGTACATCTAATGGCAATTACGCTTGATGAGATTCGCAAGCAGATTGCTGATTGCAAGAAGTGTCCACTGTGGGAAACGCGCACCACTATTGTGTTTGGTGGTCCAAATCCCAACGCTCGCATCATGATTGTGGGAGAAGCCCCTGGTAAAAACGAGGATCTAAGCGGTCAACCTTTCGTGGGCACATCTGGCAAGAAACTCGATGCGCTGTTAGAAGAAGTTGGACTTTCTCGCCAGGATGTTTTTATCTCTAATGTGGTCAAATGCCGACCGCCTTCAAACAGAAATCCCAAGGTAGCTGAGGTGGAGGAGTGCTCCCCATACCTTCGCGACCAGATTCGCGCTATTAAGCCAGACGTTATTGTCTGCCTGGGAAATTTTGCAACGCAGTTTGTCATGCACACCGATAAGGGCGTGACGGAGCTGCGCGGCAAGTTTTACCAGATAGGCGCCTTTAGCGTGCTGCCTACCATGCATCCCGCATCAACTATTTACCGTAAGGAGTGGGCACAGTTCCTCAAAGATGACCTGCGACTTCTTGCTGATTGGCTTGAGGAACACCCTCGAGGAGGCTCTTGTGACTAACCTATCTACCAGCGCAAATCTTGGCGCACATAACGCTGCAGCAAGCAACGCTGTCGCACACAACCTGCCAGAAAAAACGGCAGCTGGTACGTTTATTTCTACCACTACAGAACAGACCATTGCTCTTGGTCAGATTCTGGGCAAACTCCTGCAAGCGGGAGACGTTCTGGTGCTCACAGGAGATCTGGGCGCTGGAAAAACGCAGCTTACTAAGGGCATTGCTGCTGGTATGGGCGTCACGGATGATGTGACCAGCCCAACCTTTACTATCGAGATGGTTTATGAGGGTACGCTTATGCCGCTCTACCACTTTGACCTGTATCGCCTAAACGACCCTGATCAGCTTGAAGATACGGGTTTGTACGATGCGCTTGAGTCTGACGGCCCAACTATCATCGAGTGGGGAGAGCAATTTGCGGAGCAAATTGGCGAGAGAACCCTTGATGTGTATGTTTCTAGATTGTCTGAGGAAGAGCTGGAATCAGACGACGCTGAGCCACGCCGTGAGATTCGCTTTGTCCCACAGAATGCTCGTGGAGAAGAAATCATTCAGTCACTGTAATTACTGAATAAATAACGTTTTTGTCACCCAGTTATAGATATTTTAAGAATATCTATAACTGGATATTTTGGCAGTACACCTGCGATTTCTTTTCATATATACTTACCAATCCGTTGAAACATGTTCAAAAAAGAAAAACAATTGTTTTTCTTGAAATACACGAGTTAAGGAATATGAAATGTCAAAGTATTTGCGCAACAACGTAAAACTGCTCGCAATTGCAGGCATTATGGCAAGCGTGTTGGTTTTCTCACCAGTGCTTTCTTCTCTTGCCCTTGCTGAAGGTACTGAGGTAGCTGAGGCAAGCACCACAACTGAGGCCACCGCCTCGACCGAGTCGTCTGCTGCTACGACCGAAGCGACTGCTACAACTGAGACGACTGCTCCTGCTGCCTCAACAGATGATGATAGTGACGCAGAGGCAGTTGGATCTTATATGGGCGCCGATGGCATAATGCGTGAAATCCACATTTCAGTCTCAACAGATGGCGGCACTTATAACGGAAAAGATTATATTCCACCAACTATTTCAGATGATTTTAAGAGTGTTTCTTTTAGCAGCAATGTTCAGCGTGAGGGATATACCCTGGTAGGTTTTTCAACAGGTTATTTTTCGCAAGAGGAATTGAGCAATGCAACGCCAGATATGTCGCAACCATATACTATCGATGCGAATGGCATTGTTCACATGAATTTTGATGATATTGTTGCCTGGAGTGTTACCGACAATATTGATACAAATACTATTACGTCTCGCTATCATCTAACTACCTTATGGGCTCCAAATCCTGAGCCAGAGCCTCAGCCAGAACCAGAACCTCAGCCTCAGCCAGAGCCTACTCCGGTTACGCCTGCCTCTGATGCAACCCAAACTCCTGCACCAAGGCGCGAGAAGAGTGTTCTGCCTAATACAGGTGACGCAAGCTCTGTAGCAGGTATTGTTGCGGCAGCCGGCACTACTCTTGTTGCGCTTGGTCTCCGCAAGAAACTGCAGTAGTAAATAGTCGTCTCCTAGTAGAAATAAATCCTTATGCCTAAGTATTTTCACAACAGCACAAAGCTCCTTATTCTTTCCGGTGTTCTTGCAGGAGCATTGGTCTTCTCGTCAGTGTTTTCAACGCTTGCTTTTGCGGAGAACGCTGAAGTAGCAGGGACAAACGCTACAACTGAGGCCACCACTACGACCGAGGCGGCAACTTCAACTGAAGCTACTTCAACAACAGAGTCCACCGCTACAACTGAGGCGACTTCAACGACTGAAGCAACCGCTACAACCGAAGCGAGCACTACAAATGAGGCAGCAACTAGCACCACTAATACAGATGATGAAGGTGCAACAATCGTTCGTTTTTATGACCCTGTAGTTGGTTGGAACACTAGGATTCATCTTGTTGTCGGCGCATACGGCACTCAATACAACGGAAATTCCTATATCCCTGCAACGATTTCAGACGATCATAAGAGTTTTACTTTTGATGGAAATATTCAGCGAGATGGTTACACGCTGGTAGGATATTCGTCAGAAACACTTCCCAATAATCAAAGGGATAACGCAACTCCTGACCAGTCAATGCCTTACACCGTTGATGCTAATGGAATTGTTCACGTGAATTTTGCTGATATTACTACGTGGTCCATCACCGATGACCTTCGTGATGACACTACAACTTACTATTACTTTTTCGCTCCGCTTTGGACGCCAAATCCTGAACCAG
>CALBBS010000078.1 GCA_937926845.1 uncultured Atopobium sp.
AGTCGTTGCGCAGACCGGTCATGAGCTCCATAACGTCTTTGGAGACCTCAAGCTGCGCCTGAGCAGAAGCGTCTCCTGCAACAGCGGCCTCCAAATCTGCCAGCACGTATGCCAGAGCGTCGGCCGTGCGACCTACCTGGACTTTCTCCTGCTTGCCGTCATCAGTCCACGTGATAGTTGCAACGTCCGCGCGTGGATACTCCATAATCTCAATAAAGGCCTTATCAGCAGAAATCATGGCGCGTTTTGGCTGCTTGGAATGAAGCGTCAGCGCCAGAACAACCATCTGACCCTCGGCGTTTCTGAGCAAAATGCCGTCCGTCTGATCAACGCCGGTAGGGGCCGGATTCATCATGGAGAGCACGTCATGAGGCTGGCTCTTCAAGAAAAGACGAGCCAGCGTCAGCGAGTACACGCCAATATCCAGAAGAGCGCCGCCAGCAAGTTTGGGATTGAAGAAGCGATTCTCCATGTCAAACTCTTTGTAGCTGCCAAAATTCTCCTGAATCAGGTTGACTGGACCAAACTCGCCCGCCTCCACGCGGCTGACCAGCTCTTTGTAGAGCGGCATGTGCAAAATAGTGCAGGCGTCCATGAGCTGAACACCGTTTTGACGTGCAAGTTCTTCGGCCTCAAGCAACTCAGCGGAATTGAGCGTAATGGACTTCTCGCACAGCACATGCTTGCCCGCCTGAAGTGCTTTGCGCAGGTAGATGATGTGCGTATTGTGAGGAGTGGTCAGGTACACCGCGTCAATCTCGTCGCTGGCGAGAAGATCGTCGATGCTGTCATACACGCGCTTGACGTGGTGTTTTTGTGCAAACGCGACAGCCTTTTCCTGCGTCCTGTTGGCTACACCGTCAATAGTTCTACCAACCGAAGCCAGCGCCTCCGCCATCTGGTTTGCAATAACTCCGCAGCCAATAACACCCCACCTAAGGTGTGGTGCAGTAAAGATGGTGTCAACGGCGCTCGCGGCGTTCTGTGCGACGCACGCAGCATCCTGCGCAGCGCACGTGACGTTCTGTGCGGCACTCGCGGCGTCCTGCCCAACACTTGTAACGTTCT
>CALBBS010000079.1 GCA_937926845.1 uncultured Atopobium sp.
GACACGCGCCGAAGCTCTCTTCAATACCTCATGTTTTATAAGACTTCACTAAGCGAGAAGCCCTTTGTATTTGAACACGCCTTATGCGTCGTGGTGACGACGTGGCTGCCTACGCTCAGAGTTGTTGTTGTCGTTCTGACGACGTGGGCGACGCTCCTCACGGTCCTTCTTTGGAGCACCCTGTGGTGCCTCTGGCTTATCGAGACGGTCAAGAGAAATCTTGCCCTTCTCGTCTACCTCAAGGACCTGAACCTTAACCTCGTCGCCAACAGCCAGGACATCCTCGATCTTCTCGACACGTCCCTGTGCAACGCGGGAAATGTGAAGCAGACCGTCCTTGCCAGGAAGGAGCTCAACAAAGGCGCCGAATGGCTGAAGACCAACAACGCGACCAGTGTACTCCTCGCCTACCTCTGGAACCTTAACAATAGCCTTGATGCGCTCTGCAGCAGCCTCGGCAGCACCGTTAGTACCAGCGATAAAGACGGTGCCGTCCTCCTGGATGTCAACGGTTGCGCCTGTATCCTCCTGGATACCGCGGATAACCTTGCCACCAGAGCCAATGACGTCGCGAATCTTATCGGTTGGGATAGAAAGCGAGATGATCTGTGGAGCGGTCTCTTTGGTCTCAGTACGAGGTGCAGGAATCTGCTCGAGCATCTTGTTCAGAATGAACATACGACCCTCTTGAGCCTGGAAAAGTGCGCTGCGCAGAATCTCTGGAGTAAGACCAGTTGCCTTGTTGTCCATCTGCATTGCAGTAATACCCTTGGTGGTACCGCAGACCTTGAAGTCCATGTCGCCAAGGAAGTCCTCAAGACCCTGGATATCGGTAAGAACAACAGTCTTGCCGTTCTCCTGGATAAGACCCATAGCAACACCAGAAACAGGACGCTTTAGAGGAACGCCTGCATCCATAAGGGAAAGCGTAGAACCGCAGGTGGAAGCCATGGAAGAAGAACCATTGGACTCCATTACCTCAGAAACAACGCGGATGGTGTAAGGGAACTCTTCCTCAGAAGGAATAACAGGCAGAAGTGCGCGCTCTGCAAGAGCTCCGTGACCAATCTCACGACGCTTTGGGCTGCCCATACGGCCAGTCTCACCGGTGCAGAATGGTGGGAAGTTGTAGTGGTGAATGTAGCGCTTGCCGTCCATTGGCTCAATGGTGTCAAGACGCTGCCACTCGTTGAGCATGCCAAGCGTACAAATGGAGAGAACCTGAGTCTGACCACGCTGGAAAAGACCAGAGCCGTGAACAAGTGGCAGGTAATCAGGCTTGACCATGATTGGACGAATCTCGTTAGCCACACGGCCGTCAACGCGCTCGCCGGTCTCAACAACCATGACGCGCATAGCGTGCTTCTCAAGACCCTTGAGCTCAACGGCAATAGCGCGGCTCCAAAGTTCCTGCTCCTCCTCGGTGAACTGAGCCTTGATCTCATCCATCAGGTCAGCAACCTTCTGCATACGGGACTGCTTGTCAGCGTCCTTAAGAGCAGCGCTCATCTGGTCATAGTAAGCAAAGATGCGGTCGTGAACCTCGGCGATTGGCTCGTCAAGGATGTACTCACGCTTGACGATAGGGCCGTTAACCTCTTCCCACTTAGCAATAAACTTCTTCTGCTCCTCGCAGAAGGCTGCAATTGCTTCCTGACCAAATGCCATAGCGGAGAGCATATCCTCTTCGGAAATCTCATCTGCACCAGCCTCAAGCATGGAAATAAAGGTGGAAGAACCGCCAAGCTCAAGGTCAAGGTCAGAGTGATCGCGCTCTTCATAGGTTGGGTTAACCAGGAACTCGCCAGTATCAGCGTTGCGACCAATACGGACGCACGCAAGTGGTCCCTCAAAAGGAACGCCACCAACGGCCAAAGCAGCAGATGCGCCCATGACAGAGATGGTATCAACAGCGTTTACCTGATCAGCAACAAGAGAAGTTGCAACAATCTGAACCTCATTGCGGAAGCCATCTGGGAAGGATGGGCGCAGAGGACGGTCAATCATACGAGCAGTAAGGGTTGCCTTCTCGGATGGACGAGCCTCACGCTTGAGGTAGCCACCAGGAACGCGACCAACTGCGTACATTTTCTCAATAAAATCAACAGTCAGTGGGAAGAAGTCGTAGTCCTTTCGCTCCTTGGAAACCACTGCAGTGAGAAGTACGGTGGAATCACCGCACTTAACGATACAGGCACCTGTTGCCTGCTTTGCGAGCTCACCAGCCTCAAGGGTGTAGTGCTTACCATAGAGGTCAAATTCGTGAGTTACTTTAGTCATTTCTTTCCTCTTCTATCTCCGTTTGCCCCATTGCAAACGGGCCTCAAACATAAAGGGCGCCAGACGGCGCCCTAAAAAGCCAACTTACTGGATGTTGTCGCGGATACCCAGGGAAGCAATAAGAGTACGGTACTCTTCAATGTCGTTCGACTTGATGTAAGAAAGAAGACGACGACGCTTACCAACGAGCATCAGAAGACCACGACGAGTGTGGAAGTCCTTCTGGTGGGACTTCATGTGGTCGGTGAGCTGACGAATACGCTCAGTAAGAAGAGCAACCTGAACCTGTGCGGAACCGGAGTCCTTCTCGTCCTTGCCGTACTGCTTGATGAGCTCAGCCTTACGATCCTTAGTTACTGCCATAATAAACCGCCTTTCGCGTTGAATACTCCTTGTACTGAGAAGGTAGCCGGCAGTGACTAGCCCCTAAGAACAAGGAAATAACCTACAAGAGGATACCAGTTACTGGTGAACTTTGCTAGCAAAAATCCACTTCAACTAGATACTTAGCAGAAATTCAAACGCTTTAAGGCGCGCTTCAAGGTGCGTAGCCGCCCAAATATGCGCGCTTGTGAGCAAAAAGAGCGCAGTTTCTGGAGCAATATCGGCAACAACAAGCTGGTCAAAGGTAAGTTTTAGAAGCGACGACAACCACGAGAGCTCAAGCGGGTCTACCTCAATGGCTCCCTCAATCTCATGCGCACAACTTCCACACAATGCGCCACCAGCAGCTGGCGAGAAGTACGTCAGAGCTTCATCTCCACAGGCAATGCACGATTCCAATTCAGGGCGCCAGCCTTCATGTGCCAAAACCTTAAACACATAAGCAGCAACAACAAGATCTAAGTGTTTCTCGTCAGCTACTTCTTCGCAGGCTCTGAGAGCACGAGAAAGCAATGGATAGAGAAACGCGTCTTCGACGCCGTCGATACACGAAAGACGTGCAACTTCACAGATAGCTGACGCGGCTGCTACCTTAGAAAGATC
>CALBBS010000080.1 GCA_937926845.1 uncultured Atopobium sp.
GAGCAAGAACTGCTTACGGCAATCACTATGGCACGCTCAACCCCAGAGATGAAGCTCAGGCAGCATATGCGGCTAGAAGACGTCGTTCTTCTCGCATGAGACTGGGTCGTGTGGCGCTGGCGGTATTGCTTGCAGCCATCATCTTGTGGGTAGTGTTTACGCTGGTAAGTTCATGTAGCCTAGGAGGCGCTTTTGCGCATGCCCAGGCGCTTGATCCTACCGTTACCCTGACTGGTTCCGTGAAGGTCGGATAGCCTTACGGGTTGCGGCGTGACTGTGGAATGTCCAGTAGTTTTGATGTGTAAGTTGCTACTTTGAGCTTTTGCTTGTAGAGACTGCAGAGAAGTCCAAATTCAAATCAACTGAACCGGTAATACCGTCAACTTGTCCTGTTGAAGTGTATTGCCATATCAAAAAGTTAAAGTTTACGTCTGGTTGATCAACGTATTGCGCCAGCCAAATGGGCTCGTCAAGCGAGACCAGGTCAAAGCGATTTAGATCAACTTTGTTGCCATACACAATAACGCGGTATCCCGCTTCTTGAATAGTGGTGCAAAACGCGCGCGCAATTGCGTTAGTTTCTGCGGGGGAAAGGTTGTCGGCGCGACCGCTGTAATCGGGAGAAGGCTCCAGATCAAACGCAACAGGAAGAGCAAGCTTTGTAACTCCTGCTTCCCGTAACTGCTGCAGAACAAAAGCAGCCTCCTCACGAGCTTCTTCCACGTTAATAGCCTGAGAGAAGAAGTACACACCCACATCAAGACCAGCGCTTTGAGCACCCTTTAGGTTGGTCTCAAACAGTTCATCCGCGCGAATACCACCCTCGGTGGAGCCGCGGTAGCCAATGCGAAGCATGGCAAACTGAATGTTATCGGCAGCAACGGCCTCCCAGTCAATAAACCCCTGGTGAGAAGAGACGTCAACGCCCGTGCGTGTGAGCTCTTCTCCGTCCACCACATAATGCGCACGCCCCGTTGCATCATAGGTGAGGTTTTCCCACTCATAGGGGACTTCGTTTTTGATAATCAGGTTGTTGTCAAAAGAGAGGGAGAAAAGTCCCTGGCACGATTGCAACAATGCCAGCACAAATACAATAGCCAGCGTAATGAGTCCCCAGGTAACAATAGGATTTTTCTGGGAATTTTGCTTAAGTGTATGCATCACCCGCTGCTTACGTTTTGAAGCGTTTGCAGAAGCAGGTGTATGTTTAGTTTTAGAACGAGTCGTAGAGTTTCTCGTTTTCTTGCTTGTATGTGAGCTCTTAAAAATCACTGGTGAAAGAATTGTCCTTGTTCAAAAATTGGCTCGCAACACACGTTAATGCCCAGCTTGTGATAGATGGACTCGTCATCGCTTGGAATAATTGACGAGAAATACGCGTCGCATCCATGGAGTAGTTGGGTGGCATCAACGGCTTTTCCGGCCAATGGGTTGGTAATTGAGCTGATGGAGAGCGCAATAAGCATCTCGTCAGCGCAGAGGCTGGTGCGAGCCAGCTTAAAGTTGTTCTCTTTTAGTGCGCAAATAGGCCTTAGGACCTCATCTGAGACAATAAACGTCTTCTTCTCAATACCAACTACGTATTTGAGGGCGTTGAGCAAAAGCGACGCTGGCGCACCTAAAAGCTCCGAAGTCTTGCCGGTAATAATGGTGCCGTCAGGCATAACCATGGCGCCCGCAAGCTTTCCTGTCTCTTCTGCCTTATGCAAGCAAGCTGCATGAGCTGGCGAGAAGTTCTGGTCAACGTTAACGTCTTTCATCAAGAGATTAATCTTTGTGAGTTCACGCTCACCCATACCCGTACGCTCGAGTTTCTCGGCAGCCCTAAACCACCTGCGTACAATCTCTGCTTTTGAAGCTTCCTGGCAAACCTCATCATCAACGATGCAGTTGCCAACCATATTGACGCCCATATCGGTTGGAGACTGATACGGGCTGGTACCTGCGATCTTCTCCATCATGGCTTTAAGCACAGGAAAAGCCTCAACGTCGCGGTTGTAGTTAACGGTAACCTTGCCGTGAGCCTCAAGGTGATATGGATCGATGATGTTGTTGTCGCCCAAGTCTGCTGTAGCTGCCTCGTAGGCAACGTTTACGGGGTGCTTGAGCGGAAGGTTCCAAACGGGGAACGTCTCAAACTTTGCATAACCTGCGCGGACTCCACGGGCATTCTCGTTGTAGAGCTGCGAGAGGCAGACAGCAAGCTTGCCTGAGCCAGGACCAGGTGCTGTTACAACTACCAGAGGATGCGTAGTCTTTACGTACTCGTTTTTACCGTAGCCCTCCGCCGAGACGATCAGGTCAATATTGGAGGGGTAGCCCTCAATGGGGTAGTGGCGGTACACGGCAATGCCCATGTTTTCTAGGCGCGCACGATAGGCCTTTGCCTTTGGCTGACCAGAGTACTGCGTAATGACAACACCGCCAATAGCAAGACCGCGTGCACGGAAGATATCCATAAGCCTCAGTACGTCATCGGCATAGGTAACGCCAATATCGCTTCTGCGCTTACCGTTTTCAATGTCATTTGCGTTGATGGCAAAGACAACCTCTGCCTCGTGAGCAAGCTGCTGAAGCATCTGAGCTTTTGCATCTGGAGCAAATCCAGGGAGGATGCGAGAAGCGTGGTTGTCGTCGAGCAGTTTACCGCCAAACTCAAGGTAGAGCTTGCCGCCAAACTCACTGATACGCTGGTGAATTCGATCCGCCTGCATAGTGATGTACTTCTCGTTATCAAAGCCGATACGCATGCGTCCTCCTGCCAAGATTTACTGTAGAAATTGTATCATCAAGCAAAGACTTCCTATACGCTATAAGCTATACAGAAAACAAATAAACAACCAAGGAGTTGTGTATGGATAGCAAGTTTTCACAAACACCTTCTCGTGGCGAGAAGTTCAAAGAGTTGGCACTCAGTGCCTTGCGTGCATTTGGTTATGGTTGTCTTACAGCAGCTGGAATGAGTGCTGTTATCTTTGCATTTGCGTACTTTACCAGCGGCATGGATATGTTTACGGGCATCGATTGGGTGCGCCGTGTTATGTACGTCATTTCTTCTTTGGGAATTATTGCTTGCGGCGTTGGTCTGCTCTTTAGCGGAAAAGAGTACGAGGACCGTCAGATGGGCTTTACGCGCGATATTGATGACCCCATCAGCCTTAAAGAAGGAAAGCTTGATCCTAGAATTTCAAACATCGAGACCAATCATCTGTCTTGGCAGGCTGCAATCCTTTATGCCTCAATTGGTATGTTTGTAGTTACCACTATCTTTGACGAGGTTATGAGCCACACCTTCTTGATGTAGGTATTCTCGCTAGTACAGAGATAACTCACTAGTACAGTGGCAGCTTGCTAGTACAGAGGCAGATTGCCTAGTACAAAGGTAGAGCGCCTAGTATAAAGGCAGCTCGCCCGTTAACGGGTCAATATCTTCTGCGGCAAGTGGCTCAAATGCCAGGCAGGTAAATGTTGGTTCTCCATGGAACTCAGTAAAGCCCGCGTCCCTAATAAGGGCCACGACAAAACCACGAGCTTTTCCCTCGACAGCAAGCTCAAGCAACGCTTCTTCAGAATCAACATAGACACATACTTTTGCAACGCCAGCATCAAACCAGTTAGTGATTGCAGAGGTATCTTCGTCAGCATGATCCAAATAGACCCAATTCTGATCATCGGTAACACGAACCTGATCAAGTCGACGCTCTTTTGCAAGTGCCATCAGCGTGGCTTCAACACACGCATGACTTGCCTGAGCGGCAATTTTACCTTTTCGCATCTTAAGATCGCGGCGAATAACAATCATTTGTTTTGATTTATACGAAGAGCTTGGCATAAAAAACCTTTCTAGAAACTGAGTGCTAAGTGTACCATTCACGGCTTTCCGATTTTTGTCGCAAGAAAATCCCGAAGGATCAAAAAGGCTCTCTAAAATCAAGAGCGGCGAGAAAAACGTTGAATGTTCAGCTTGTTACATCAATAAGTTAAATAACGGCACCTGAGTAGAAAGTTGATTCTTGTCTATGTTGCTAGGGTTGACTGAGGAGGTGTCTATGAGAGAGTTGGTTATTTTTGTCATGTATATCTGGGCTTCAATATCGGATATGCGAAATCGCACTATTCCAAATAGAATCCCTATTTTGCTCGTTATTTTATGGCCTATTTGGCTTGCCACAAATGAAAAGCGCACTGAGTTACTGATGAATGCATTATGGAGTGAGCTCTTTGTTATATGTGTACTGATTACAGTAGGTATAGTTACAAAATTTATAGGTCATATGTCTTCTCTGGGAGGGGG
Organism: uncultured Atopobium sp.; assembly: GCA_937926845.1. GTDB lineage: Bacteria > Actinomycetota > Coriobacteriia > Coriobacteriales > Atopobiaceae > Lancefieldella. The sequence goes on from CALBBS010000080.1 coordinate 4,295, forward strand.
AGATATTAAACTTATTCTCTCAACATGCCTTTATCTTGAAATAAAAGAGACATTTGTCTTTTTATTTTCGGCAAATATTTTAGGTGTTATGTTTTCTCTTCTGTTCTTTATTTGGCAAAAATTTTTAAAAAGAGAAGACAGAAATAAAGAAGAAATTACCAGTTCAGATAGTATATTTATGTATACATTTCCATTTGCACCATTTCTTGGATTTGGTGTGGCACTTGCGCTATTTTTACGCTAAAATCGAGAAGTGTTATATGAATTTAAAAATTCTTCTAATTCCCGAATATATAAAAAGTTTTTTCTGCTATCAATAGTTTACACGTTGCGTTGAGAGATTGAGTACCCCCAACACTCAATTTCATTACTGAATGGCCCCGACTGTTCAGATCTCTCGTTATGCGAGGCAACGTATGCCATGGAGGCAGGACGACTTTTAACGTGGTCGCACACATGTCGCCCTGCCTCATGGCGATCCCTTTAGAGCTGTGTGCTCTATCTTTGATATACCCATTATTTCAAGTATTTAAAAGTAAATATACAGCTACTAAGCTATTTTCCTGTGGTTTTATACGTGCCAGAAACCAGCTGCATGAATCATCCAAAATCTTAAAAGCCAGATGGCGTAGAGGTCTTTGTTATTGCATAAAATCTCTGATACATTATTTTGTATACTGCAATTGATTTTTGCATATCTTTTGTATAGCCAATTAATCACAGACGACAGAGTCACTTATGATTTATTTACGTAACGGGTATGCAATTTTCTTCAAATTTCCGCTTGTAAAACAACATAACAAATTGTATCTAAAGATATTTTAGTGTAGTATGATACGGTAACAACACGGTACTATGCATAAAACATGTGCGTGTTTTTCAGACATCGTTTGAGCAGATGGGGCTGTGAGATGGCTAAGGCAGGTGTTACCAAAAAGACTGACCCAGGTTTGGGTAGGACAGTAGCAAGGTTGTTACAAGAAAGTGGCAAGCGCCAGGTAGACCTGTGCGAATTTTCACATTGGTCGCGTGCGTATGTCTCTTATATTTGCACCGAGCGCCGTAAGTGGCCTTCATTTGATAAAGCAAAGGTTATCGCTGACTTCTTCTCCTTAAGTCTTGATCAACTTTGGGTTGAGCATCTTAAAGATCTTGTTGATGCTGGTGTGGAGCTTACAGAGACGCAGAAGAAGAATTTAGCTGAGGGTGTTAATCTTCCAAATCCTACTGTTATGCATGACGGAAATGACAATAGAGAATACCTCCAACCTGTTGCTTCCTCGGGGAACGGCTCAGATTACACGCTCCCGGAAATTCTTGGCGTCGAATAAGTATTTTTGACCATTTTTATTGTTTTCAATGCCATACTTGCTGTATACGCGTATGATTCAGCGTTGTTCAGATTGCATGGGGCTATCTGAAGAGTAGGAGATGTGCAAGATGGCTGGACTACACTGTTCAGACTGCGCTTTTAGCTCGTTCAAATTTAACGAGGACGCCCAGATGTATCAGGCGTACTGCTCGCGCGGCTATTTGCTGGCTGATCCACATATCCATGAGCTTTTTGCCATGCACTTTGCTAAGTCTCCAGAGGATTTTGTTCCCGTCAAAGATCCGTTTAATCGCGAGTATCTGAGAAAGTCATATATCTGCGGAGAATTTATTAAGCGCAAGGATAATTTGGGTTAACGGTATGTCTTAAAACCCTGTTATGTAACATAACAGGGTTTTATTATGCTTCTGACGTGTTTCTCGTCTAATCAATATCAAAGAATTAAGTAAATATCACAAAAGTTGTTATGTAACGCTTATAGATTTCTGCATAATTAGTTAACTTTCTGTTATATGTTCCCCTTAAAACAAGGTAGTATTGATTTGGGGGAATCTCCTTATTACAAGGGGATTTAAAACATTTATAAAGGAGCGGCAGCAATGTCGAGGCGACCACAAACAGAAAGTTGTGACACACGTCACAGGCTTCTTAAATCCGCAGAGCAAGAGTTTGCTTTACAGGGATACGATAAAGCTTCACTGAGACAGATTTGTGCACACGTAGGTGTTACCACGGGCGCTCTTTATTTCTTCTTTGATAACAAAGAGGACCTCTTTAAGAATGTTTTGATCCCTGTCACTGAAGGCGCAATTCAGATTCTCGAGGATTACAAAGATCATCTGCTGGTCTCCGGAGAAAGAAACCTTGAAGACACTCCTTTGGGCAATGCAGAAACGCTCGAGAAATTCTTAGATCTTCTGTACGGAAATAGGTACGTAGTGCAGATTCTTGTGAATAACCGAGAAAATCCACACGTCGTTCATTTCTTTGAAGAGTTGACTGAGGTTATCTCTGCAACCATCAGAGCCATTCTTTATCCTAATGTTGCACAGGTTAAACCCTATGATGAGTTTATTATCACGTGGCTTGCTCAAACTGAGATGACCACCATTGTCAATATTCTTAAAAATGATGAGACTCGTGAAGAGGCTGACGGTCACATAAATTCAGCAGTAATGTTTACGCAAGGTGGCATTAAAGCTCTAGTTGAGGAACATTAGATGCTCATCTGTGCATAAAAATTGACAAAGTCTACTTAATTCGGCTATTCTCAATAAAGGTAAACAAAACCCAAAGGAGACCTTTATGAAGTTTAATAAGCTCGGCCTCGTAGCAGCCTCCGCTTCCGCAGTTTTTGCACTTGCGGGCTGCAATCTTATTCCAAATCTTTCTGACGTTGGTACTAACCCTGGCGGTGGTCAGCAGCAACAACAGCAGCAACAGCAGCAGGCTGCACCTGATGCAAATACTGCAACTAAGCCATCAGATACCCGTGCTGGTGACTCTGATGCTCAGGAGCTCTATGACACTCTGATGGATAAGCACAACACTTCAGAGCAGATTACCAACGTTCAGAAGTACGTTGATGATGTTAAAAAGACAGGTGACAAGACTGTTGTTCTTATCGATACTGATAAGATTACTGTTACCGTCACTGGTGTTGGTGTTGACTTTGAGAACGCCAACGGCTACTTGGTTGAGGTTGTTAACAAGACTGACAAGAACATCTTTATCCAGTCAAGTGACATCAACATTGGCAAGAGTGAGCTGAACCTGTTTGTCAATGCAGCACCTAACAGCACCACTAAGGGCTTTGCGTTCCTTGATCCAGGTGTAAGTCTTGATCCTTCCGCATCTGTCCGCGGAGACATCCTCGCACTTTATGGTACCGACTACAGCATGGACACTTTCAACGTCTTGATCTAAATTATCCTAAGGATTCTTAATAGAGAGGCTCAGTCTTTTGACTGAGCCTTTTTTATTCGAGGCTTTAGCCTGTTGAGCGCGTGTAACGCGCGAAGCACAAAACCACCCGCTATGCGGGTGGAGAATACTTTTTGCTTTGCAAATTAAAATCCTTCCTTCTAGCATAGCGATTGTTCAGGTCACTAATAGCCAAGAAGGAAGGAGTAGCTATGGCACATAAGGCCAATAGCCTTGCGCACACAAAATGGTTATGTAAATACCACATTGTGTTTACACCAAAGTATAGAAGGAAAGTCATTTATAACAAATACAGAGAAGACCTTCGAGAAATACTCAAGATGCTTTGTGACTGGAAAGGGGTAGAAATTCTAGAAGGTCACCTTATGCCAGATCATATACACATGCTTGTGAGTATCCCACCTAAGATAAGCGTCTCAAGTTTTATGGGTTACTTAAAAGGTAAAAGCTCACTGCTCATGTTCGACAGACATGCAAACCTTAAATACAAGTATGGTAATAGAAAGTTTTGGGCTGAAGGCTACTATGTATCAACCGTAGGCCTTAATGAGGCGACAATAAGAAAATATATTCGAGAACAAGAAAACGCCGATATAGCTCAGGATAAATTAAGTTTGAAGGAATATGAAAATCCCTTCGATAAATAACCTCGCTAGATAGCCAGTTTAACTGGCTGCCGGTGTTACATTGCTATTATGACCTGAACGAAGTGAAGGGCAAAGGACTTGAGTCCTGGGCAAGTATAATTAGGGTTATACCCTAAGAGCAAACCACCCGCTATGCGGGTGGTTATGATTGAGAGTTTTTATGAGCAAGAAAAACTATGTAGGAGCAGCTTCTCATTCACACGAGGATAACCCTTTGGTTGTCGAGGCTCGTATGCAAACAAAAGCTCTTGGAACGCTAAGCGTTTATAGAAGAGCAGCTTATTCTGGTATCGCAATTGGAGCATGGCTTATATATCTCAGTGTGTACGGGAGTCTTTCTACAAGTTCCATGGCAACGGCTGTGCTCGTGGGCGGCATAGTTCTTCTCGTCATATCTGTTCCTATAGCTGGGATTTTGCATGTAGGTATCTCAAGAGGAAAAAAGAACGTCGAGAAGATCATCAAAGCAATTGAAAAAAATTCGTCAAAAAATGCATAGAAGCGATACGATCTGTGCAAAGATTTCTCTAATAAGGTAGAGTATCTACAGCGCATTGAGCGGGTGCGGATGACGTGACACCTCGA
>CALBBS010000081.1 GCA_937926845.1 uncultured Atopobium sp.
TGCTCGCATGGCTGGAGGTTCTGCCGCTGGCGCAGTTGCACAAACCGCCTCTGCTACACCTGCGCTTCCTATTCCAACTGAGTATCTGCAGGCAGGAGATGCGTCCGCTGCTCTTACCGCTGCTCTTGAGAATCAGGAGTGGATTGGTGTTGCGGAGGATTCTGCCGCAGACGCCGGTGCGCTCTTTAGCCTTTCTCGCACACTTTGGGTGTCTACAGAAAAGGCGCTCCTCAAATTTGAGGGAGAAAACGCAACTGCAGCACTCTTGCGCATTTTGCGAGAAGCCCGTGTTGCTGCAGACGATGTCAAGGCGCTGTTACACGAGGTAAGCCCTGTTGATTCGTCCGAGCCACAGAAACTGGATATTGAGACTATTGATTCTGACCGACTCTTTGATACGGGCGTTGCTGCGTATCTGCTTGAGTCTGATCGTTCAAGTTTTGATATCAACGGTTTGGTTGAACTGTACTTTGGCTCTGAGCTTCCTGAGCCTACAGAGGATATTCCTGCAGCAGCATTAAGAGCAGTAGCTGCAAGAAACCTTGTGCCTGTACTGACTAAAAAGCTTGAAGATGACGGTTCTTTGGAGCTCTTTACTTCACTTGAGATGCAGCTTTTGCCTGTACTTGCTGCGATGGAGCGTCGTGGTCTCTACGTTGATCCTCAAGAGCTTGCTCAGCAGTCTGCCCAACTAGCGGAAGATATTGCGCAGCGCGTTGCAAGCATTCACCAGACCGCAGGTGAAGATTTCAACTTGGATTCTCCTAGCCAGCTTTCTCATATCTTGTTTGACGTGCTTAAGCTTCCAACCTATGGTCTCAAAAAAACGCGCACTGGTTTTTACTCCACCAATGCAAAGGTTCTGGGAGAGTTGGCGCAGGAATACCAGATTGTTGCTGACGTCCTTGAATATCGTGAGCGCGCCAAGATCAAATCAACCTATCTCGATGCGCTTCCTGCACTTATTCGTGGCGATAAGCGCATTCACACCACGTTCAACCAGACCGTTGCTGCAACGGGCAGGCTTTCCAGCTCTGATCCAAACCTGCAGAACATTCCTACCCGCTCTGAGCTGGGACATCGTGTTCGCACTGCCTTTACCGTTCCCGAGGGCAGTGTATTTCTCACCTGCGACTACTCTCAGATTGAGCTTCGCCTGCTTGCGCATCTCTCGGCTGACGAACACCTGGTAGCAGCATTTAACTCTGGTGCTGACTTCCACGCAGCAACTGCCGCCCGTGTCTTTGGTGTGCCTGTTGAAGAGGTCACTCCGGCACTTCGTAGCCGCGCTAAGGCAGTTAACTTTGGCATTGTCTATGGTCAGCAGGCATTTGGTCTAGCAACATCTCTGAAGATTTCCCGCAAGGAAGCGCAGGAGATGATTGACCGCTACTTTGATGCATATCCTGGCGTTCGTGCGTATCTTGATGACTCCGTCCGTACTGCTCACGAGACTGGTTATGCGATTACC
>CALBBS010000082.1 GCA_937926845.1 uncultured Atopobium sp.
CCTTGAGGTCATGCCCGTAAAGCCCAAAGCCGAGAAAGCCTTGACCACGTCATTTGGATCAAACGTTGGGAACTGAGCATCGTCCAGGTTGATATCAAGCGGCGCATCAGTGCGAATAGTAGCAACCTTACGGGAGAGCAGCGCGTCATCAATATGAGCGCGAAGGTTTTCTCCCACCTTGCCCTTGACCTCGTCAGCGTGGGCAATAACCTCGTCAAGCGAGCCATACTCAACAATGAGAGCAGCGGCTTTCTTGGGGCCAATTCCGGGAACACCAGGAATATTATCGGAAGAGTCTCCCTTGAGGCCATAAAAGTCTGGAACAAGCTCTGGCGTAATACCTGCATAGAGATCCGCCACGGTCTCTGGCGTCATAATTGAAACGTCAGAAACGCCTTTACGCGTAGAAACAATTTTGACGTTTTCTGTGGAGAGCTGATACATATCGCGGTCACCCGTGAAGAGTAGCATCTGGTAACCCTCAGCCTCACCACGGCGGGCAAGGGTACCCAAGATGTCATCGCCCTCCCAGCCTTCAAGCTGGCAAACGGGAACATCCAGCGTTTTGAGCAGCTCTTTGACTACAGGAAACTGCGCGTGTAAAGCAGGGTCCATAGGAGGACGCTGAGCCTTGTACTGAGGCAACATATCAATGCGAACCTGCGGTTTTCCCTTGTCAAACGCGCAAATGACGCCATCTGGCGAGAAGGACTCAACAAGCTTGATAAACATATTGAAGAAGCCAAAGAGCGCTCCGGTTGGCGTTCCATCTGGTGCTGCCATAGGCTGACGGATTGCATGGAACGCTCGATGCATGAGCGAGTTTCCGTCAATAACAGCAATAGTTCTACGCGGTTTATCTGTGCTTTCTTTAGCTGATGCAGCGTTATTTTGATTTGTGGTATCAACTGGCATAGTAGTATCAGACATACCTGCTCCTCTTTGTTTGTGTACCTCTATTGTACTAAGTCTTTAAGGCCTACGGGACAGGAGCGCTTGGAAACAAAGCGATCATCTCTCACAAACCGCTCACGTCAAAAATAAAGCTTTTCATTTGTAAGCGTTCTGTTTCTGTTTGTATCCTAAATACCCTTACTGTGTCATTCGTGCGAAAATACAAGCGATATAATATGCATTGCATACGAGAAAACAGGCTATCTGCCAGCATTTACTCACAAGGAGGGGCTGTGGCTCACGATAAAGTTTCTCAGGAATTTGGTTCACTTCTCTTTACCGATGCAGATATGCAAGAACGTCTGCCAAGACCAACGTACAAGAAACTTCGTAGTGTTATCCAAGATGGCAAGCCTCTTGACCTCGACATTGCAAACGAGGTTGCGCACGCCATGAAAGAGTGGGCGCTTGAGAAAGGTGCCACTCACTTCACTCACTGGTTCCAGCCTCTCACGGGTATTACTTCCGAGAAGCACGACAGCTTTATGACTCCTCAGGGAAATGGCACTATTTTGATGTCATTCTCGGGAAAAGAGCTGGTACAGGGTGAGCCTGACGCATCAAGCTTCCCTTCTGGCGGTCTGCGTGCCACTTTTGAGGCTCGCGGTTACACGGTTTGGGATCCTGCAAGCCCAACCTTCATCAAAGATGAAGTCCTCTGCATTCCAACAGCATTTATTTCATACACCGGAGAAGCTCTGGACAAGCGCACTCCGCTGCTTCGCTCCCAGGTAGCCCTTGAAAAGCAGGCTAAACGCGTGCTTGCGCTCTTTGGACAAGAGCCTTCTCGCGTTGTCACAAACATTGGACCAGAGCAGGAATACTTCCTTATCAAAGAGGAGCACTTTGAGCAGCGTCCTGACCTTATCCTTTGTGGCCGTACCCTTTTTGGTTGTGAGCCAAGTAAGGGTCAGGAGCTTGATGAGCACTACTTTGGCGCTATTCGTCCAACCGTCAACAACTTTATGAAAGAGCTTGATGACGAGCTCTGGAAGCTGGGCATCCCTGCAAAGACTAAGCACAATGAAGTTGCTCCTTGCCAGCATGAGCTTGCTCCCGTCTTTGAGCAAGGTGCACTCGCTATTGACAACAACCTCCTGACCATGGAGAAGCTCAAGCTTCTTGCAACTCATCACGGTCTTGCCTGCCTTGAGCACGAGAAACCCTTTGAGTACGTCAATGGCTCTGGTAAGCACGACAACTGGTCGCTCTCCGCAGACAACGAGAACCTGCTTGAGCCTGGTGATAAACCTGGCGAGAACCTTCGCTTCTTGGTCTTCCTTGCATGCCTTGTAGCCGCTGTTGACTCGCATGCAGACCTTCTGCGCATGTCTGTTGCTTCTGCTGGAAACGATCACCGCCTTGGCGCAAATGAGGCTCCACCTGCAATTGTTTCAGTCTTCCTAGGCGCCGCACTTTCTGTAATTGTTGATGACCTCATCACTGGCTCCGATGTCCACGGCGCAAAGCGCACTCGTATGGATCTGGGCGTACCAACACTGCCGGCAGTCCTTAGAGACAACACAGACAGAAACCGTACGAGCCCCTTTGCATTCACCGGTAATAAGTTTGAGTTCCGCATGTGTGGCAGCCAGCAGAATCTTTCTGACCCTAATGTTATTTTGAACACCATTGTTGCTGAGCAGTGTGACCGCTTTGCAAATGACCTTTCAAACGTTTCTGAGGAGAACTTCACTAAGGAAGCTTTGAGCTGGGTTATTGACACCTTTAAGGCTCACGAACGCATCCTCTTTGAGGGCAACGGCTACTCAGGCGATTGGGAGAAACTTGCCGAAGAGCGCGGTCTTCCAAACCTCCGCACCACCCCTGAGGCACTCCCTGCAATGGTTGCTCCAGAGAACATTGAGCTCTTTGAGCGCTACGGCGTTCTTTCTCAGGCAGAGGCACAGGCTCGCTACATTGCAAAGGCTGAGCAGTACGCCAAGGTTCTTAACATTGAAGCTCGCACCATGCTGTATATGACGCGCCATATGTACCTGCCTGCCCTCTTTACCTACTCAAGTGATGTTGCCTCTTCAGTTGCTGCTAAACAGGCCATTGGCATCAAGAGCGCGGCAGAAACAGAGATTGTCGAGAGGCTCACTGCTGGCATTGATGAAATTTACGCAGCCACTAACAGCCTGGATGAGATTAACACCACAGCTCACCAGATGAAAGATCAACCTCAGGAGCAGTGCGAATACTACTGCAATGAGGTTCTTCCAGCTATGGCTCGCCTGCGTAGTGCTGTTGACTCCATGGAGCTCATCTGCGGTCACGACTGGTGGCCAGTTCCTAGCTACAACAAGATGCTCTTCTACGTCTAATTTGTCAGTAGGAGCTTCTTGGCGAGAAAACCGGTCTTCTCGTCACTCCACCTTTGAAGCAAAACGGCTCAGTTTACCTGGGCCGTTTTTGGTGTCCAAATACTTAACGTTTAGAAAGAGCTATGCGTTGATCAACTTACTGTAGATAGCATGAACGTCTTCAAGCTTGATGAGATTGCCTTCTGCATCGGTTGGCGCAGGAGCTATCTGCATTGATTCACTTACTGCTGTCAAATTCAGACGATCTGCATACCAAGGCGTTGGTGTTCCCTCAATAACTGGCGAGAAGAACGAGTCCATTTCTCCCATGTGTTCAGCAGAATCTCGCTTAGTAATAAATTCCTGCCATAAATACGCTGAATACGTATGTTTTGACCCCTGACATACAAATGACCTTATCGTAGAGAAATAAGAAGTGCCTGGCAGAATAACCGAAAGATTATCAAAATCGTCTTTAGTAATTGCTCTATAAGCAGCGCTCAGCGGACAAACACAAGCCCTGTACTTGCCAAATCCTGTGTCTCTAATAGCTTGATACGTACTCTCAGAAAATGTGTCAACATTTTCAAACAAACTTTGGATAATCTGAGTGCCTTTATCCAGACCATACTGGCCTAAAAAGAGCGATTCAAACTTCTTGCCCGCATACGTAAGTGCGGGGTCAGGAATAACATACCTTCCACGCAGGCCATCTGTAAGAAGATCGGTCCATTCGTGAGGACGCAAAATCTTTTTCTCTTTAAGGCGTTCTTGATTTACAAGTAAAACCAATGGATCTGCAGCGTAGGCATACCAGTATCCGTTGGTGTCAAAAAACTCAGGGCGCACGTACTGATCTGTTGAAGAAACTTCAAACGGTTGACAATATGCAGAAGTCTCAAAATTTTGCATGAGGACTTCGCTTGCCAAAAAAATGACATCGGGTTTCTCAAAACCCCAATCAGTACCAGATTTGGTATCAGAAGTTTCAGACTCCGAACTCTTACCAGAAGTATATGTTTGCTGAATAAACTCCCGAATTTCTTCCTCCGTTGCCTCACCCACCGTAACAGGCATAGAAAACATTCTTGAATATGTTTCTACCAGGGGCTTTACCGCTTCTTTGGAAGTACATAAAAGATTGAGGGAGCCTTCTCTCTGCGCAAGTTGAATAAGCGCTCGAGCATAGCCTGGAACTTTTGAATTAAGCTGTGGAGGAAGAAGCTCCTGCTGAACATAAGAAATTCCTGGACTTAAAACGTTTGCTACCGTAGCTATTACAGGTGCAGCAACCGCCGAGACAGCCAGGATAATAAATGAGGTTCTTGTAACAGAAGTGGCAGTTGGTGGAGTGATCTTCTCGTCAGGGTCTTTTGGTCCAAAAGTTTTATGCATCTTCTGGCGCAGACAATCTGGGATAAACTTCACGCTACCTCCTTACCTGCTACATAATCCGTCTGGTCAAACAGATTTTATCCAAAAAAGGCTTTTAGTCCAATCAGGATAAGTACTACACCACCCACCATCTCGGCACGGTCCCCCAGAAGGGAACCAAGTTTTTTGCCAATGAACAGAGCAATGGTGCAGAGAATTGCAGTAATAATGCCAAAGAGCGCCGAGGCAACCAAGATGTCTACACTATGTGCCCTAAAACTTACACCAACAGCAAATGCGTCGATTGCTGTAGCAACAGCTTGAAAGAGCAGCTTTCCAAAAGAGAGCGTCGTAGAGCCTTGCTGAGCTTCTTCGTCTTCTTCCTCAGAAGCGTCTTCTTTGAGTGCCCTATAGCCGCTGTACAGCATGTTTGAACCGATGAAGCCAAGGATGACTAAAGAGACCATTCCTGCATACTTCTCAATCAATTCTGCTGCAATGCCGCCAACAAAATAACCGGCAAGAGGCATACCAAACTGAAAGAGGCCAAAGAAAAGAGGCATACGCATGAGGCGAGAAACTCTATGGTCATCAAAGGCAAAAGTGTTAGAGATGGTGACAGAGAACGCATCTGTTGCAAGCGCCATACCAAGCATTAAAATTTCCAGTAGACCCATGTGTGAGTTCCTAGGTATCATTAAATCTTGTAACACAAAGAAGAAATTTTAACGCCTATGAGCGTTTTTCAGCTACTCTTATACTGAAAAACTACAAGGAGTGTTATGCCTGCTTTAATAACCCACTATCTGTTTGGTGCAGAGGTGGTTCATGATTTACCGCAAGAGCTTGTTGCAACTGATGCAGAGGTCAATGCGTTCTTGCTTGGAAACCAGGGACCTGATCCTTTCTTGGCTCGTCATCTAGCCTGGCCAAACCATTCACTTGCCTGCAATAGGCTGCATCGTCGTATGCACGCAGGCCATATTGTTGACGCATTTTTATCCATTCGCGATGGTGTTTCTCGCCTCCCGCAGAGCGACATGCCAGCTGGTCGTGCGTTTGCACTTGGCCTCTTAGCACACTACGCGCTAGATAGAATTGTCCATCCGTTTGTGTATTCCCAGCAAGATGCACTGATTGAGGCGGAACCATCTCTCAAAAATGCCTACAGGGAGCTTCATCCAATCATCGAAACGGATTTGGATTCATACCTTCTTTGGCATATGCGTCACACTACCGTTGAGACGTTTCCTCCGGCTGAGGTACTTGAAGCTATTGAGTCCACCAAACACGTTGGTGGCGCGCTTTTCTCGCAAGTAGCGCTTCAGGTATTTGACCTTAATGTTGGCGTTGGTGAGTACGAGAAAGCTCTTCAGGATTATGCTCGTATTTACCACACGGTAGAACGCACTGATCCTAAGTACACTACCAAGCTTCCTGACGTTTTATACAAGACCGAGAAGTTCATGCGCCCTTCAAACAATTCGTACGTTGCCGCAATGGCTCACCGTATTGTTATGACTGAGGACTTCCCTACCGCCAATCTCAAGCGTCTTCCTTGGAAAGAGCCTTACACAGGAGAAATTAAGACTGAAAGTATTCTTGATCTTATGGATGAAGCTCGTGAGTTCTACAAAGAGCTTGTTCAGGCAACTATCTTAGGTCAAAGGATCACACTAGAAGAACTGGTTGACGGTATCAATTATATGGGCAAACCTGTTGTAGAAATGGTTGATGACGAGGACTAACTCGCAGCAAAATACAAATGCGTTGAGCATTCAAACACGTAAGCAAGAGGCGACTACCTTGGTAGCCGCCTCTTTTACTAACACTTATCCACAAACTGATGCATGCTGTAAAAACACATGCTGTAGAAATCAATCTTACAGAAGTGCTTCTTCCCACGCAGGCTCTTTAAATCCAAGAAGAATAGTATTGCCTGCAACAACCAATGGGCGCTTGACCAGCATACCCGTGGTAGCAAGCAAATTATAAGCGTCACTATCGCTCATACCTGCATCAAGCTGCTCCTTGATGTTATTATCGCGATATACCATACCGGAAGTGTTGAAGAACTTTCTGATAGAAAGACCGCTTAATTTATGCCATTCAGCAAGTTCTTCTGCAGTTGGGTTCTCCTCTTTAATATCGCGTAGCGTATAAGAAACGCCGTGATCATCGAGCCATTTGAGAGCTCTCTTACAGGTAGTGCAGCGAGAATAACAAAGAACCAAAATATTTTTATCTACCATAACTGTTTTCTCTTGGATAGATTATCGATTGCATAAACGCAAACTATTTTGACGAGTCAACAATCCTAAAATCAATATTCCTAGGGATATGCCATAGAGCGCACCAACAAATAGATCATTAACGTTTGATGCCACATTCAGGATGATTGCTAAAATCAAAAACATCATTCCAAGAGAAACATACTTGTTTTTTATTAGTTTCATCTGTTCATCTCCTTTTTACTGATGGTAACAAGGTAGTATACATCGCCACTTTGTTACTGAACATGCACATTTATGCAGGCGCCTGTCCTGTTTCAAGAATGTGCTGGAGCGCCGCCTCATCTAGCACGGGAACACCCAAACTTTCAGCTTTTGTGAGCTTAGATCCTGCAGCTTCTCCCGCTACTACAAAGCTTGTCTTCTTAGATACAGAACCAGAAACCTTTGCTCCCATAGCTTTAAGCTGAGCGCCAGCTTCATCGCGTGTGAAGTGCTCAAGAGTTCCTGTTAAAACAAACGTAAGACCAGCAAGCGTCTGAGGAAGCTCACTTTCTGATTTCTCCTCCTCAAGTACCACGCCTGCCTGACGAAGACGCTCAATAACGGCAACATTTTCTGGTATCGAGAAGAACTCGTGTACAGACTCTGCAATCTTAGGGCCAATACCTGGGATTTCAGCGATTTTCTCGACAGGAGCTGTAGCAAGCGCCTGGATGGAGCCAAACTCCTGGGCAAGAAGCTCTGCAACGTTAGCACCAACATGCCTCATGCCAATACCAAAGAGCACGCGGCTAAGACCTCGCGTCTTTGATTCCTCAACCTGTGCCATAACTTTCTTAGCAATAGTATGACCCACGGGGATGCTATCACCAGAAAGGTGATCTGCGGTATCAGTATCGTACACACGACCTGTTGGCATGCTAGCCAGCGTCTCTTCAGTGAGCTTATCGTAGAAATCGGCCACGTCAGAAAGAACACCCTCTTCAACCATACGGTTAATAAGCTCGTCACCAAGGCCGTCGATGTCCATAGCCTTTCGACTTCCCCAGTGAATCAAGCGCTCAACTGCTTGGGCAGGGCAATCAATAGAGACGCAGCGGAAAGCCACTTCTCCCTCTTCCTGGATAACAGGGCTACCACAGCTTGGACACGTAGTTGGCATCTGGAACTCAACAGCATCTGCAGGTCGAAGGCTCAAGACTGGTCCAACAACCTCTGGAATGACATCTCCTGCCTTGTGGACAATGATGGTATCGCCCTCGCGCACGTTTTTACGACGAATCTCGTCAAGGTTGTGAAGGGTTGCACGTGCAATGGTAGAGCCTGCAACAGTAACGGGATCAAACTCAGCAACAGGTGTGAGTACGCCCGTACGACCAACCTGAATACGAATTTCTCGCAAAACGGTCTGCTTTTCCTCTGGTGGGAACTTAAATGCAATAGCCCAACGAGGAGCGCGAGAAGTAAATCCTAAAGCCTCTTGGCTCGCAAATGAGTCAACCTTTACTACCACGCCATCAATGTCGTAGTTAAGATCTCCTCGCTGCTCAAGAGCTTGCGCACAGAAATCGTGGACCTCCTGAGCGCTCAGGCAACGACGGGCATGTGGATTAACATTAAAGCCGCAGCTACGAAGCCAGCTTAAAAACTCCCACTGACTATGAACATCAAGAGGGCCTTCATCGGCTACTGCGTAGATAAAGGTCTCAAGATCTCGGTGTGCGGTAATCTTTGGATCCTTCTGACGTAAAGAACCAGCGGCTGCATTTCTTGGATTAGCAAAAGGCTGTTTTCCAGCAGCATCCGCATCCTCATTCAAACGAATGAAGGAGTGCTTGGGCATATAAACTTCGCCGCGGACCTCAATACTCTGGTTGAGGCCTCTATTCTCAACCTGCTCAAGACCAGCCAACGCAAGCTCTCGTGGGACGTCAGAGATAGTCAAAACGTTTGCCGTAACGTTTTCTCCCGTGCTACCGTCACCTCGTGTAGCAGCACGTACAAACTGACCATCACGATACGTGAGCGCAACACCTAAGCCGTCAATCTTAAGCTCGCAGGTATATGCCACAGGATTAGTGGGCGATGCGCCAAGAGCCTCATCAGTTCTAGAAAGCCATGTATCCAGCTCTTCCAGGTTCATGGCATCATCCATAGAATACATACGAGCAGCATGCTGAACAGGCTCAAACTGTTCAGAAACATAGCCGCCTACGCGCTGCGTATAGCTATCCTCAGTTACAAGCTCTGGATATGCTGCCTCAAGTTGCTGAAGCTCAATAAGCAGTCGGTCAAACTCAGCGTCAGTGAGCTCTGGATTATCAAGGGCATAGTAGGCATATGCCGCATGGTTCAGGATTCTGTTAAGCTCCGCTGCACGAGCGGCATCTTTTGGCGAAAGTGCTGCCATAACTACTCCAAACATAAAAACGTAGGTGCAAGAAATCTTGCACCTACCAGGTATTTATTTGCGTCCTCTTAAGGTTCTACCAAGGGCCTTAAGGGCTTCTCGCCGAGCACTTCCATATGGTGCAAGAGGGTCAATAATCTTGCGCAGAGGACTTGCATCAGAAAGCGCACGCTCGTGGAACTCCGTGACATCTGCATCATTTCTGGCGCCTGGCACCATGTCCTGAATAATGACCTCATAGAACGGGTTATTACGCGCGTACTTCCAGAAATAGGAAGCCATGTCGCAGCTGGCGTTCTGCCAAGGCTTAATAGCACCGGCAAAGTGAACAATCTTTGGTGCGCGGCGGGCTGCTTGATAATCATCAAAAACGCTGTTTGGTGCCATTGGATAGAGTTTCTCGGCACGGCCAAAAATGTTGTGCGTAACGTTCCAGTCAGCTGGTAGATAGACAACACGACCCTGGCACTCGCTGTTCAGAATATCTTGATCGTTGTAGATAAAGATTGGATTGGATGCAATACGCAACCACTCTGGAACAGTGTGATAACGGCGCAGCTCAGCGGTATTGAAGACCATAACTCCCGCCTGGAAGTAGGCGTAGGGATTCTTAAGATTAAGCACGTCAAGGCTGTACTTCATGCGGTCTCCGCCGCGAACGTTGAGGTTTGCCAGATAGTCAATATCAAGCGTTGCTGCAATAAGATTATTGCCCATTCTTACGTCATACAGTTCTGCGACATTACCGTTAACTACAAGGTCAGAGTCAAGATAGACAACCTTATCGTAAGCAGAAAGAATGTCTTGAGCCAAGAAGCGGAAGTACGTTTCAACACTAATATGAGCGTTATTAGTGTCTAGCTTGTAGTCCTTGACCATGCGCCACACGTTATAGAACGTAATACGAGCATTTTTATAACGCGAGAAGTACTTCTTAACCAGCTCCTGCTTTGATCCGCCAATATTGGTGTTAAGGACAACTACATCGTAGAAACGGTTAGGATTGGCATTTTCAAGCATTGAGCCCATAGCGCAGGTAAGAATTGGAACATAGTTGTTGTCTGCCGCAAAAACAACAGGAACAACGTTCTGGCTTGCAATCTCAGGCTTTTCTTCAAAGAGAGGAATGAACTTCTGACGAGGCTCTGGATTAGTAAAGTGAATGCACTGCAGCTCTTTTACCTTCCAGTTTTTGCCCTCTGTACGCAGCATATGCATACGCCAGATATTAAAGAGGCGCTCAGTCAGGTGACCTGGGGTTCTTAGAGCCTCTTTGCTATAGGTGGACATATCAGTACGGGCAGTCCACTCGTCAACAAGTGGGAACACCCATGCTGCATAGCGATCAAAGAGCTCTTTACGCATGATATACATGTTGCAGAAGCACTGCTGATGACCGTTGAGAAAAGCGTTTACGTCCTCTGTATACTCTGGATGACGCTCAACAATAAGCGCAGCCATGGTATCCATGTCCTTTGGATGGAGTAGCGGAGCGGAATGGTACTGCTCAAGAGGTGTATTAGCGCTTCCAGGGAATTTGCGAATATCCTTTACCCCAGTAGTAATAAGGTCATAGCCCTCAATGCACTGAGCAATGGTCTGATCATCAAGACCATATTTCTTGATGGCATCCTCATCAATGAAGTCATCCATAACCTCACCAAACGGATTTTCTGGATAAACCGTATCGGTAAAGTTGAAGTAGCGACGATAATGACCAAAGCCAACATAGCGCACATTGGTAATGTTCTTCCATGCCCAATACTGTGTAGTCATCTCACAGTACATGGGGTTTTTCTCGGTAATAGTGTCGCCCTCATCGTCATGGAGCATATACGTAAAACGATTGGTCTTCTGGCCTGGTCCTACCTGGATAGGCTGAAGGTAATTACTTGCGGGAACATCAACATCTTTATGAGAAGTAATCAGAATGCGAATAGGCTGCTGCTCAAACATCTTTACCATGTGCTTTCTTTCTAGATATTCCATGTGCTCATCGGCAATCTGTTTCATGCGAACTGCCCTATCAAACGACAGTCCCTCATCCTGATGCATGAGAGCGGCATATTTCTTTGCATATGTCCTATAGCGATATGCATCGCTGTCTTCTGGAAGCTCAGTACCAGTAGCAATAGCCTCGTATGCTTCATCTCTTACAAAGCGATAGAGCTCTCGAGCAGCTACCGATGGTCCAAAGAGAATGGCAAACGGCTCAAGGGCTGCCTCTTGATCTTCAGGAGCAAGACGGAATCTCCACTCAGCACTCAGAAGCTCCAACAGTCTATGCTTCATTCCCTTAAAGGAGTTGAGATGCGCAATGTTATCTGATTTGCCAATATAGAGTTCTACCTGATCAATGTTGTCCAAAAACTGATAGCAGAACTCTCCAAATTTATCTAAAGAAATACGAGAAGCACCAGTTACTCCGATACCATAGTGGTACAAAAAGCCTCTGCAAGACTCAAAACCATCGGCAGTCTGGGCCTTATCTGCCAGGATAAATACCTCATAAGCGTCTTCTGCTCTTACCAGGCGCTCAGAAGTCATTTCTGCAAAGGCAGAGCGGAAAAGTTCTCCACGATACAAGCGTTGCGTAGCTCGCCAATCAAGCTTCTGCCCATAGCCTTCATCGTAAATAATGCGCAGGATATCGTCACCCTGAGTAAAGTCTGATTGCTGATTAATGTAGCTCTCAAAAGACTTTGCATCAGTTGGGTCAACGCCATTTTCTGGAATAACAGTAATGCCAAGGTGAAGAATATCAACAGGGTTCTGATCAATACGAGCAACTACCTGCTCAAGAAAATCAGCAGTAACCTCATCATCACCGTCTAGGCAAAAAACCCACTCGCCTTTTGTATGAGCGGCAGCAGTTTTACGTGCAAGATGAAGGCCCTGGTTAGTTGGGTGAGTAATAACCTTGAACCTTGAGTCATCCCCTACTGCTCCTACGATTTTCTCTGGAGTGGAATCTGTTGAGGCGTCATCAACAATAATTGCTTCAAAATCACCAAATGTCTGATTCTTTACACTTTGAATACAACGCCCAATGTATGATTCGATGTTGTATGCAGGAATTACAAAAGAAACCTTAGGCATACCAACTCCTTATAAATAAGCAATCTCAACTATCTTCTATCTTATCTAAAATACGCCTCTCTTGGGCGGGCAAAAGATGTCTACTCGACGCTCTTCAAACTCTCAACCATATCAATATTTTTGAGCTTAGGTCGCATGGCAACATATACCAACAGCGAGAAGACAAGCGTAAGTCCAAAGGCAAACCAATAACTTGGTGCATGGATAGCTCGACCAAACATAACAAGGTCAATCTCGGCAGTTTGAACTACAAATCCCTCAAGGTATGTTCCTAGAACAAGCCCAAAAAACGCTCCAAAGATGGCCAACAAAGCAATCTCTCTAAAGACATAGGCATCAACTTCATGACGCGTAAATCCAAGTACTTTGAGGCTGGCAATCTCTCTAATGCGCTCTTCAATATTGATATTGGTAAGGTTATACAAGACGATAAATGCCAGCAGAGCTGCAGCCACAATAAGAATAGCTACAACACGGTTAACTACGGCAAGTGATTCTCTATAGGTGCGTATAGCTTCATTGACGTCATCAACAGTTGCAACTCCTGTCTGGTTAATAAGCTTTTCTCCAAATGCATCTCTCGTTGCCTGATCTTCGGGAAGCGTTGCATACCAGCCGTCCGCTGCTTGATCTTGAATACCTAGAGAATGCCATGCTAAAGGTCCCAGATACAGATACGACCCAACGTAATTCTCGGTAACTCCTGTAACAGTAAGCGTACTTGGCTCGCCAGAAGCGTTTCCGATTCTGTCTTGAGCATAGACCTGAATGGTATCTCCCACGCCTACCCCCAGCCGTTTTGCAAGCTTTTCTGTAATTACAACCGAATCTTCTCCAAGCTCTATTGCTTGACCAGAAAGACGATTGCGCAGGGTAGCTAAGCCCGTGAGGTCTTGAAGAGAATCGCTGGTCATAATAGTTGTTCTTGTCAGTGAGCCTGCCTTTTGTGTAGAAGACTCAAGAAGAACGTTTTCTCTGATTATGCGGCGGATATTTGTAGCACCCACCTGATTAAGCTCTGCATTAATCTGATCTGCTTCTTCCTCAGAAACATCAGAAGTCATTCCTACTATGTAGTCATAATGCGAGATAGCTGGCCATTGGTTATCAATGATGTCGCTAATAGAATCTCTAAGACCAAAAGCAACCAATAAAAGCGCAGTACATCCGGCAATTCCTACCAGCGTCATAATCAAGCGTCGCTTATAGCGGACAAGGTTTCTGATTGTAACTTTCCACGAGAAAGACAATCTGGACCATAGAGGCTCAACGCGCTCAAGCAAAATCTTTGAGCCCGCTTTTGGAGCTTTTGGAAGCATGAGGCTAGATGGCTCTTCTTTCAATGAGGATAAAACAGCAGCCATGGTTGAAAGAAGCGTGATGCCTATACCAGAAAGTCCAGAGAGGAGCGCACTATCAAGCTGAATAGGATAAGGAGCTCCCCCATTTGGGACGGTATAAATTGACCCGTATGCAGAGATAATAACGCCTGGCAACACTTGACTTAAACATGCTATGCCAATAACGGCACCCAAAAGTGAGGCAAGCAAGGCATATAACAGGTACTTTGCCGCAATCTGAGCAGTTGAATAACCAAGCGCCTTATGAACACCAATAAGCGTACGCTCTTCAGAAACCATACGCGTCATACTGGTAAGTGAAACCAGAGCTGCAACCAAGAAGAACATCAGCGGGAATACATTAGCAATATCATTGATACGCTCAGAGTCTGCTTGATAAGCTGCAACACCAATCTCTTTTGTGCGATCAAGTACATACACATCAGGCTCTTTAAGCTCATCAATCTTCTTCTGAGCTTCATCAAGCTCTTTCTGACCGTCAGCAAGTTGTTTCTCGACCTCAGCGCGTTGCTCCTCAAGACTCTGTCTTCCCTCGTTAGTCTGAGCTTCTGCACTTTGGAGGGCTGTTTGCCCTGCGCTCAGGCGACTAAGCGACGCAGCAAGTTTTTCTTGAGCCACAGCTAACTGATCTGCAGTAGCACTTCTCGCCTCACTCAAATCCTGACGAGCCTGAGCTACTTGTGACTCTGCCTCATGTAGTTGAGCTGTGCGTTGATCAAGCTCTTCCCTCGCAGCCGCAAGAGTCTGCTGCTGGGTAGCCAATTCTGTCTCTGCAGCCGTAATCTGCGCTTGTGTGGCGAGAAGGGCATCTACTTGCGTAGTTGCCAGACCTAAAGCGCTGAGCCGTTGCTGCGCTTCTTCAAGACTTGAAGCGGTGATACCTTGCGCAGCAAGCCCCGCAAGATACGCATCTCTACCCGCTTCAAACGCACTCTTTTGCTGTGTAAACGTTGCTTGTCCTGCATTAAAAGCAGCAAGACCAGCCTGATACTGAGCCTCTCCCGCACTAAGCTCAGCTGTTCCCTGAGCTATCTGAGCCTCTGAAGCTGTAATCTGAGCTTCCGCTTGAGCAAATTGCTGCTCAGCACTGTAGCGCGAAGCTGTAAGCTGCTGACGTCCCGCATCATATTGACGCTGACCATCAGCCAGTTTTTGCTGTTGAGCGGAAATCTGCGCTTCCGCGTCATCAAGCTTCTTTTGAGCATCCCCTAGTTTATCTGCGGCTTCCTGCCTTGATTGCTCCAGCTTTTGACGAGCCTCATCAAGTTGAGCCTGAGCGTCATCTTTGAGCTCTTGCAAACGAAGAGCAGCAAGCGACGGATTCATCTGTGTAATTCGTTCTACAACGCTATCAACTGCACTCTGATACGCAGATGAGCCGCTTTTATACCTGGTAGCATCTTGAACCGTCAAATACACTTCGGTATAAGGATCATCATCTGCAAAAGCATCTTCAGTGACATACACAAATTGCTGCACAATACCGTTGCCTAACGATGTGGTGCCAAAATTGCTGACATACGGATATGTTGGCGCATTTACAAAACCAACAACCGTGTACGAGCCGCCCTTTAAATGAACGCCGTTTGAAGTATCTGGTAGCTCAATCTGTTGACCAAGGCTAATATCAGCACGTTTCTTGGGATCAG
>CALBBS010000083.1 GCA_937926845.1 uncultured Atopobium sp.
GCTGAGCTTGCGCTTTGTGTTTGGGATCCGAGCGATACCAGCTCCCAGCTGCGTGGAAAGCAGCGACTTTCACGTGGCGACATTTGGTATACCGCTCAGAGTGGCATTTGGCAAAGCGTGTGGTACGAGATTGTTTCTGCGGTTCACTTTGAGTCGCTAACACTGAAGGGTGATATGTTTGGCGCGCTTGAGGTTAGAACGAACGTACAGGTAAGCAGGTCAGCAAAAGCGCAGGCTGGTGCGCAGACAGGTGCGCTAGAGCTGAGGCTATCGCTCAAAGACGAGCTTGGACAAGACGTTCTTCTCGTCACACTGCCAGTAAACGAAGCCGGGGAGACATCCGCTGAGCTGCGCGTGAATGACCCACAGCTGTGGTCGCCAGAGAGTCCGTATCTCTATACCGTGGAGGCTACGCTGCGTCAAAATGGCGTGGTCGTTGATACAGTTCGCAGTTATTGCGCGTTTCGTACTGTCGAGGTAAAGCCTGATGAGAATGGTGTACCAAGGGTTCACTTGAACGACTCGCCATATTTTGTGCGTGGTGTGCTTGATCAGGGCTATTGGCCGGATGGATTGATGACCGCGCCGTCAGATGATGCGCTGGTATATGACATAGAGGCTATGAAATCGGCCGGTTTTAATACGTTGCGTAAACATATCAAGATTGAAAGCGAGCGCTGGTACTACCATTGCGATCGACTCGGCATGCTGGTTTGGCAGGATTGTGTTTCGGGAGGTAGCTCGTATAGTCCCTGGCACACAAGCCAAAAGCCAACGCTGTTCAGTTTTACTTGGAGCCGATTTGATGACACAACCCCAAGCCATCACAAGGCTTTATCCGCAGGTGACAAGGCATATCAGAATGAGTGGATAGAAACCTGTCAGGGAATGGTTAAGCTTCTGGATGGACACCCATCAATTGGTATTTGGACGCTCTTCAACGAGGGTTGGGGACAGTTTGATGCGCGCGCTGCCACTGAGGCTGTTTGCGCTTTGGATGCAACGCGACCAATTGATGCGACAAGTGGCTGGTACGACCAGAGCTGTGGTGATTTTCTGAGCATCCACAATTACTTTAGGCCTCTACAAGCAGGTTGGCGTGGGAGGCAGAACAGAAAACTTCTCCCAAATCGAGCTGTGGTGATTTCTGAGTTTGGAGGGCTTGCGCAGATGATGGCAGGCCACACGTCGCTCGATCACTCGTATGGATACGGAGATTTTGCCACGGTAGGGGATTGGCGAGTGGCTGTTCGTGAGCTGCTTGAAGAGGCAGAATCGCTGCAGGATGAGGGACTTGCTGGGTACGTTTACACTCAGGTGTCTGACGTTGAAGAAGAGGTAAATGGCCTGCTTACCTACGACAGAAAAGTTAACAAGTTCAACGGGTAGTGACTGTCGAATGATGCTGGGTAATGCTTGCTGGATGTTGCTGGGTAATGCTTGGCGTTACCCGGCAGGTCAATAGAAACCCAATTGGCCCGAAAGATGCCCAGTTGATTAAGGTGTGACCAGTAATGCCAAGTGTTGATTTTAGCCAAAGTGGTAAAAAATGCGTTTAGTTGGAGATTTCATTTTTCTGCATACAACGTTTACCCAGATAAAAGTTTTTGAGGCGGTAAAAAATCGTCTTAGTTGGAGATAAAACGTCTAATTTTCAATTTTCATTTCCAACTAAACGCGTTTTTTACCTTTTTTGGCACATAATTTTAAGGTCTAAAATTACGTATTCATGGAAATGAATATAATAACTTGATTATGCAAAAAGGGTCAGAACAAAACGTTTTGACCCCTTGATTTGCAATAAAACCTGCGACCATCTTTGCCACGAGTAAGTGGGTGCGTAATTTCTGCAAGTAGCAACAAGCAATCTTAAACGACAACTACTTAATCAGGACATTTCCTTCATAGCTGTCATGAACATCCTGAGGCGTGACGCCCATGTGCTTCTTATATAGCCTGCTGAAATAGAACGGATCGCTATAGCCAACTGCCTCGGAAGTCTCGCGTACAGAAAGGCCAGATTGAAGCAGCTGTTGAGCATGATCAAGACGTTTTGCAATAATGAATGTCATTGGGCGAACGCCAAATGTTTGGACAAAATTGTTGGAGAAACGTTGAGTGCTCATTCCGCAACGTTTAGCCAGGCCAGGGATGGTAATTGGATCTGCAAAGTGGAGCTCAATGTACGTGCGAGCCTCGGCCATGCTCTCCTGGACCTTTTGACTGTTGGTGAGCAGGAACATAGACTTGATGAGCTCGGTGCCATTGACAATCTGAGCAACACGATTGTCCAGCGATGGGGTGGTGTTAAGTTTTTCCAGGTCTAGCGCCTTATCAAGAATGCGGTCGAATCCTTGAGGATCAAATGCATAGGCATTGAAGATTGGACTTGTGGCATCGCCCTGAACGCCATCATAGTAGATGTTTACGTGGTCAAACGAGCGTCCATAAAGGGTTCGATACGTTACGGTCTGACCTGCAGGAACATGTACAACCGTGGTTCCTTCGCAGACAAATTCATTTCCACCAATAGCAATCTCGGCAGCTCCAAAGACAGGAATGATGAAAACAGAATGAGCAAGTGAAAAAGTAACCTGGGAGTCAGCAATCTTCTGCTGTCGGTTGATTGAAAACACACTATACGTCTGCCGCAAATAGGTCTCTTTTAGCTCCTGCAGATTAGCCTGCATAGAATCTCCTCATTTCACAAGCGCTCAATTGCGCCGAATATTAAAAATAACATGGAGAGTATTTTAGCCAGCAGAACCGCGATTGCAACCCAAAAATAAAATAAAATACCATTTCAGGGGTTAATTTTTGATTAACGAGAAAGACAATTGCCTACGTAACTTTTATAGAATGATTTAAAAAAGAACAATTTATGAATAAATTTTGTCCATTCAAATTAAAGATTTTACATTTTGATTGTTCGCTTTAAACTGCCGATAAATAGCGTTTTTTGATACCATGAATTAGTTGTGCACAAATGGTTTCTTCAGGTTAACTTTAGATACTGCAAACTTCTTTGAGATGTCGTAGCTTTCTTTTAGTTTTCATGAATTCCATTGGTTTTGTAGGTTTTAGGTTTAGGTCTTATTGGCTTCTGTAGAGGTTTCTCGTAGAGGGTTTGTATATGGAGCAGCTTGCACACGTTTTTTCACTTATCGTTCAGCCCGCATACGACTTGACCGGCAGTTGGTGGGCAGCAATCTTCCTTTTTACTCTCGCAACTAAAATTATCCTGATGCCTCTAGCTCTTTGGACGCAGCAAAACTCCATCGTAATGGTGCGTCTTATGCCCGAAACCTTCCGTCTGAAGACGCGCTACTTCGGCGATAAAGAGACAATCGAGGAGCGCTCCAATGAGCTCAACAAAAAGGCAGGTTATCACCCGCTACTGAGTCTTATTCCTCTGGCAATCCAGGTAGTCATCCTGTTCGGCCTGGTTGACGTTATCCATGGCATCACTGATTCTGGCGCACCTGGCACAGAGTTTTTGGGCATGACCCCAATCATCGACGGTGGTATCACCTGGATTATGCCACTGGCAGCAGCTTTGTCCTCGGTTGCTCTTGGCCTTGCTTCCAACAAGCTGAATCCGCTTCAGCGCGAGCAGTCTCGTGCAGAGAAGAACACCACAAACGGTCTCTCTATTGCAATGTCACT
>CALBBS010000084.1 GCA_937926845.1 uncultured Atopobium sp.
TTTACAAGGTAAACGTTGATGACGAGGCAGATCTTGCAACTCGTTTCCGCATCGTTTCCATCCCAACCCTCATCCTCTTCAAGAATGGTGAGCCTGTTCACACTATGGTTGGCAACCTTCCTAAGGCTGACCTCGTTTCTGAGCTCAACGCTAACCTGTAAGTTCTTGTGTGCCACGCGCCTGCGCTGGCTTATCATTGAACTAAGCGGCGGTACGTCTATCGGCGTGCCGCCTTTTTGTTACAAGGAGAACTAATGGTCGATAAAAGCCTTGATGCCCAGAAGACAGGACTTTTAACAGGAGTTCGCAAGCACCTTTTTCTACAGCGCCTGCGTTCTAGCCTTTCTACCATCATTCTGCTTGTCTCTTCAGCAATTTTTATTTTCTTATTGATTGATGTTTCTGAAGGCGACGTCATTGGCATTGATCACTTTGCGTACAGGCTTTTTGTCGTCCACCTCAGAACTCCCCTCCTCACAGAGATAATGGAAGGGTTCTCTGGACTTGCAAGTCCCGTTACCGTTATTGTCATGCTTATTGTGGTTGCCGCTTTTGCACCAGGACCAAGTGTCGGCAGGCTTGCCTCTATTAACCTGGGTGGCGTTGTTATTGTTGACCTTATCTTTAAGGCTATTGTCCAGCGCCCTCGTCCAGATGGCTTTAGGCTCGTAGTTGAAACTGGCTACAGCTTCCCCTCGGGCCACTCGATGTTCTCGATGGCTTTTTATGGCCTGCTTATTTGGCTTGTCTGGCATTACGAGAAAGACAAGCTACAACGTTGGCTTTGGTGTGGCCTGTTCTCTGGCGTCATCATTATGATTGGCATCAGTAGAATTTATCTGGGTGTGCACTACGCTACCGATGTCATTGGTGGTTTCTCGCTTGCTCTTGTATGGCTGGTGCTTTTTACCAAGCTGATGATTCCATCGCTTATTTACAAGAAGAAAGTACCTCAAGCGAAGACAGACTAAGTATCTCTGCGCTGACTACCTGGGCTGTTTCATCATCAACAATAATGCGTCCCATTGTTGCGCCCTCGCGACCACGAGGGTAGGTAGGGCTTCCTGGATTCATTACAAGTGTATTGGTCCACTCGTCACGCTGTACAAAAGGCTTATGCGTGTGACCGCAGATAGCAATATTGCATTTGACCAGGTCAAGCCTCTCGCGATAATGACATACCTGCCATTTGAGACCAGCTGCAAAGAAAATAATCTTTTTCTTTACCATGGGGCCATAGTTGTAGCAGAA
>CALBBS010000085.1 GCA_937926845.1 uncultured Atopobium sp.
CTACCAAAAACGTCTCTGACGAGGACCTTGATGTAATTCTTGAGGCTGCTCGTCTGGCACCAAGCTCCTACGGCCTAGAGCCATGGCGCTTTCTGGTTGTCAACCTGCGAGAAGATCAGGCTTCTGAGCAGTCTCTCCGCCTTAAAGAGAAACTTTATGAGCCTTCGTATGGTGCACGTGCATCCCTTAACGGCGCTCACTACCTAGTTATTCTTCTTGCTCGCAAGAACGTCAACGCGGAGTCTCCTTACGTCAAGCACATGATGCATGACATCAAGCAGCTTCCTGCAGACTTTGAGCCAACCTATGCTGCCGCTTTTAAGAACTTCCAGGAGAACATGTTTGACCTGGTAGGAAACGAGCGCGCAACCTTCGACTGGGCTTGTAAGCAGACTTACATTGCGCTTTCAAACATGCTTACTATGGCTGCTATGATTGGCGTTGATAGCTGCCCAATCGAGGGCTTTAACCGTGAGGCTGTTGATAAAATCCTTGAAGAAGAGGGTCTTCTCGACGGCGGTCAGTACAATGACTTTGGTGTTTCCTGCATGCTTAGCCTGGGCTATCGCGATATGGATCCTGTCCAAAAGCGTCGTCAACCTGCTGAGGATGTCATTATCAAGCTGTAAAAGCTATTACACTAACTTTTGCGCTGCCTCCCATTTCCCGACACCGATGAAATGGGAGGCAGTTTGTTAGCAGGCAATTCTTTGTTGAGTGGGAAAGTCTTTGCTATTTAGGAAGCTTATTGCTCGTGCGAAACACGGTTGCACATAGCTTGGTCGCATGCCATTTTGGCGCCAACTGGCCTTTTTTGGTGCGAAATGACTTTCTCTGATCCAAAAATGGCCCATTTCAGTGCGAAGTGGTAAAAAATGCGTTTAGTTGGAGTATGCAGGATTAATAAAATTCTATGCAAGCGATTTACCAGCACTTTTAATTGGACGAATTTTTCATGTGCATTCACATTATTTCTGAACTGCTGAAACGCAAATGCCAAAATGGCAAAACCAAAAATTTATTTCCAACTAAACGGGTTTTTTACCCAAAACAGTACCCTCTAAATGACATATCAATTTCTTGATTAGTTTTTGTGCATATTAGTCAGTCTTTATGCACGCTGAGGTGTCCTCGAGTATCTGCGCT
>CALBBS010000086.1 GCA_937926845.1 uncultured Atopobium sp.
AAGACCTCCGATCTCGGCGGCATGGACTCCCTGCTTTCCATGGTCCAGATGCCATCCGGTGTACCCGTTGCCTGCGTTGCCATCAACGGCGCCAAAAACGCAGCTATTTACGCTACCCAGATTCTTGGCGCTTCTCTTCCAGAGTATCGCGAGAAGATCGTCCAGCTTAAAGCCGAGATGGCTGACGCATAAGCTGACGCGTACCGCACGCACGTAGTCAGCAAATAGAACTCGCATGCATGCGTACCTGCATCCGCAATCGCACACGGGACCCGCGCTTTAGGAGACCTGAGGCGCGGGTTTTGCATACCGCAAAATGTGATTATGCGATGACTTCATAAGATGTACAGAGATTTTTGTTTCGTGCATAGCTAAACTTTTAAGGGGTATGACAAGGGTATAACAAAGGTATGACAAAGAGTACCTTCAGAAGGGAAGTGCATGGAATCAAAAAACGGCAAGCATTTTGCTTCATTCGCCGCTGACGGTCAGGCGGCTGGAAATACTCTCACTTCAAAAACATCTGCCGAGATGGTTTCTATGAAAAACTCCGCATCCTCAAAAAATGACGGCAACAAAAAAACCTCTCCTAAAAAGTCTGGCGAGAAACCCGCTAAGAAGAAAGGTTTTGCCTATATTCTTTCCACACTCTTGCTGGTAGTTGGCATTGGCCTCTTGGTTGTTGCTGGCGTCATGTTTGGCAAAACCCAGCTTGAATACCACGAACAAGACGTCATCAACGAAGAGCTTGCTGCATACGCAACAGTTTCCGAGAAAAAAGACGAGGCTCCAGTTATTGATTGGGCTGGTCTTCAGGCAGTAAACAACCAGGTTGTCGGCTGGATTCAGATTCCAGATACGCAGGTTAACTACCCTGTTTATCAGACTACAGACAACGATCACTACCTGCACACAAACGCAAAAGGTGAGTGGTCAATCGGCGGCCAGATTTTCATGGACTACCAAAACAATCCAAATGGCCTTACTGACCAGCAGACCATTCTCTATGGTCATCACATGAGAAACGGCTCCATGTTCCAGTACATTGGAGCAATGAATGACCAATCTACCTTCGATAAGGTTGAAACCATCTGGTACGTCACACCTACTCAGACATATGAGCTTGAGCCTGTATTCACCTATCACACCGACGAAGACGACGAGGAAGTCAGGCAATTTAACTTCAATTCTGTCGATGAGTTTAGGTCCTACTTAAAAGATAGACTTTCCAGGGCAGTAAGCTCTCGTTCTGATGCTGCTGAGGTAATTTCTCGCGCTGATCATGTTCTTACACTCTTTACCTGCAATTACACTGATCAATACGGCAGGACTATGCTCATCTGTGTTCCAAAAACCGAGGCTCAGCCAAAGGCTCAGTAGCTAAAAAAGGGCGGCTCACAGAGCCTGTAAATGCCACTTTCTTAAAAAATTGTTACGCGCTCCGAACATATTTGTTCGGAGCGTTTTTTCTTGCAAATTTCCAGGTACACTGTATGTATTGTTGCCAGACGTGAGAGGCGTTCGATCAAGGGTGACTCAGGCTGAGGCATCCGGAGGGGATCCAATGGAACTTCACGAGGAATGTGGCGTCTTTGGAGTATGGGCGCCTGACCGTGACGTTGCTCGACTCACTTATTT
>CALBBS010000087.1 GCA_937926845.1 uncultured Atopobium sp.
AACGCTCGCACTACCTGGCGAGCTCACCGTGCGCTTCGCGTCTTCCTTGAGCAAGATCTTGGTGTTGATACAGAGACCGCGGATGCAGAGGCATGCCTCATGGAGCACTCGCTTTCCGTAGATACACTTAAAAAGCTGATTAACTTCCTTGAGAAACGTGGTATTGAAATTCCACAGAAGTAGCCTGAGCGGCACTTATCCTCACAGCTTAATGACGGTAAACCGTCATTTTATAGGCGCACGCGAGGTGTGCAGAGTCAACAGGGCTCATAGGTGAAAGGTAAACACATGAAGGCAATTATCCCAGCAGCAGGTCTAGGTACGCGTTTTCTACCTGCAACAAAGGTAACCCCTAAAGAGCTGTTGCCTGTTTTGGATAAGCCCGTCATTCAGTACGTAGTAGAAGAGGCTCTTGAGCCAGAAGAGGTCGATGAAGTAATTATCATCAATTCTCGCGAGAAGCCACAGATTGAAACATACTTTGCTGAAGACCAGAAGTTTGAAGCAGATCTTTCTTCTCGTGGAAAGCAAGATCTTGCCGAGAAGGTCCATGCAGCTTCTGCACTTCCTGTTTCCTTTACCTATCAGGACAATCCTCGTGGCCTTGGCCATGCCGTGCTTTGCGCTGCAGACGGTGTAGGTGACCAGCCATTCTTTGTACTTCTTGGCGATTACTTTGTTCCAGACCGTCAGATGTGCATCCGCATGGCAGAGATTTCCAAGCAGCACAATGGCGCATCCGTCATTGCAGTTGCTCCAGTTCCTGCAGATCAGGTGAATCGCTACGGCATTATCGCAGGTGAGTGCATCTCTTCTCCTTCAGATAACTCTGAGGGCGAGGGCGCTATTTGGAAGGTAACAGGCCTTGTCGAGAAGCCCCGTCCAGAGGACGCACCTTCTCACCTGTTTATTGTTGGGCGTTACCTGCTTTCTCCAAAGATTATGGAGCTCCTGGCAACTCAGGGTCCTGGCGCCGGCAACGAGATTCAGCTGACAGATGCAATGGAGCGCCTGCTTGCTGAGGAAGAGATGTATGCGCTGGTAATCGACCCAGAAGAGGGTTGTGATACCGGCACTCCTGCAGCTTGGGCGGCAACTAATGCGCGTATGGCACTCTCTGATGAGGGTTGTGCAGAAGCTTTTAAAGAGGCGCTCGGCAGCTATGCCAACCGCATTGGATAAAAGACCGGACATACTTCGTTTTGGCAGCGATGGGTGGCAAGCCCGCTACAATAAAGGATTTACCAGGGATAATGTAGTAAGACTTGCAGAAGCCCTTGGTACCGTTTGGACTGATGAAACGCCCGGCGGCATTGTCTTTGTTGGTTTTGATACGCGCTTTGAAGCCGATTCATCTGCACTCGAGGCAGCCGCAACGCTTGCTTCCTTTGGTCTTGACGTGCGAGTTTCCGAGGTTTTTTGTCCCACGCCTGCAATTTGTTGGGCTTGTGCACATCACTCTCATGTTGCTGGTGGCCTCATTATTTCTGCAACTGAGCTTTCCTGCGAATATTGCGGCATGATTATTCGCGCTGCTAATGGAGGCCCTGTTTCTCGCGATTTTCTCCAGCGCGTGGAATCTGCAACGCCGCTTGAGCCAACAGATCAGCGTGGAACTTTTACCACAACAGATATTGTGACGCCTTATAAAAGTGCGCTGCTTAATCAGATTAATGTGTCTGTTATTAAAGAGCTACGCCCGAGCGTGGTAGTTGATCCTATGTATGGTGCAGCAACAGACCTGCTTGCTGACGTACTTTCCGCAGCTGGATGTGTTGTACATCAGATGCACCAAGGTCCTGTCAGGGATTTTGGTGGCATTCACCCACAACCAGCGGACCCTTGGGCTGATGAGTGCTCTTCGATGGTGGTAAGCCGCCATGCACAGCTGGGCCTTTTGCTTGATTGTGACGGAGACCGCGCTGCTGCCGTAGATGAAACCGGTCGACTCCTTAGCCCACACGAGCTTATTCCGCTTATCACACGCCATCTTGTACAAAATAGAAAGCAAACCGGCCGCGTTGTTTCTACACTGACCTGTTCGGCAACGGTATCCAGGCAGGCAGCTCATCTTGGACTAGAGTCTGCAAGCGTGCCTGTTGGATTTGCTCGACTTTATTCAGAGATTGAGCAAGGAGACGTCCTTCTCGCCGCAGAGGAGTACGGCGGTATTTGCATTCCAAGCCACCTATTGGAGCGAGACGGCCTGCTTGTGGCCCTGCTTGTGGTCGAAATGCTAGCGTATACCCATAAATCGCTTGCACAGCTTGTATCTGAGGACGAGGCTGAACTGGGTCGCATGTGTTATAGCAGGCGAGGAGTGCGACTTGATGCTGCAGCTACTCAGGCGTTCAGAAACATCCTTCCAGGCCTCAATCCAGAAAACGTTGCAGGTAAAGTGCCTGTTTCGGTAAGCCATGCTGATGGCCTTAAGCTTCAGTTTAAAGACGATTCTTGGGTACTTATCCGTCCTTCTCGTATGGATGCGCTGGTACGCGTGTATTCTGAGGCCGCAAACGAGACACTTCGCGATCAACTTCTTGATGCAGCTTGTCAGATTGTAAAAGACGAAATTTAGCCTCTTTAAATCGCGAGAAAAGATGCGATAGAAGACGTATAACAAGGGCGTGTGAAAAGTCTCGATAAAAGACAGTGAATAGCGCGGCAAGACAACGTAATAACGCGCGTCAAGACAACCTAAAAAGATAATAAAGACATCGTAAAAATGACAACACTATATACAGTTGAAAAATAAAGTGTTACTACTAGACGATAAAGGGAATTCAGTACCCAATATACGCTCTAATTCACTAAAGACTACTAATTGTGTAGAAATTGTGGAGGAATTAAGAAGATACAAAATCATCTTCACAAACGAGTCGTAAGTGCGTATAGTTATTCCCCGCGCCGCGCACCACGCAATGTGAAATCGCAGCGCAGCGAACCTTGAAAACCGGATACTGCGATCGAAAGATCAGCAAAGACAGACAAGCGAAATTCGAATTTGAACATTTTGTTCAATAGTCAATTCATAATTTCAGCGAATCCGAGATCAGCGGGATTTTAGAGACGTGGATTCAACTCAACTTTAAATTGTACTGACATTTAGTCAGTTAAATTTTGAATGGAGAGTTCGATCCTGGCTCAGGATGAACGCTGGCGGCGCGCCTAACACATGCAAGTCGAACGATTAAAGCACCTTCGGGTGTGTATAAAGTGGCGAACGGCTGAGTAACACGTGGGCAACCTGCCCCTCTCATTGGGATAGCCACGGGAAACCGTGGATAATACCGAATACTTCGAGACCTCCGCATGGAAGACTCGAGAAAGCTCCGGCGGAGAGGGATGGGCCCGCGGCCTGTTAGCTTGTTGGTGGGGTAACGGCCTACCAAGGCAATGATGGGTAGCTGGGTTGAGAGACCGACCAGCCAGATTGGGACTGAGACACGGCCCAGACTCCTACGGGAGGCAGCAGTGGGGAATCTTGCACAATG
>CALBBS010000088.1 GCA_937926845.1 uncultured Atopobium sp.
GGCGTTGGCACCAAGCTTGCCATCGCTCAGCTGCTTAACCGCCACAACACCGTGGGCGAGGATCTGGTTGCAATGTGCGTTGATGACATTGTACCCATGGGCGCAGAGCCTCTGTTCTTCCTAGATTACGTGGCCGTGGGCAAACTCAAAGCTGAGGCCGTTGCCGAGATTGTTGGTGGTATTGCAGAAGGTTGCCGCAAGAGCGGCTGCGCGCTGGTAGGCGGCGAGATGGCCGAGCATCCAGGCGTTATGAACCCCGACGACTACGATCTGGCAGGCTTTGTTGTAGGCGTTGTCGACAAGCCAAAGATTTTAGGTCCCGAGAAGGTCAGTGAGGGTGATATCATCCTGGGACTTCCTTCTTCGGGTATTCATTCCAACGGATATTCGCTGGTACGCAAGGTAGCCATTGAGGGCAAAACGGTTGAGGAGCTCAACCAGCCTCTGGAGGAACTTGACGGAGAGTCGCTTGCAGATGCTGTTTTGCGTCCAACCACCATTTATGCAGGTGGATTGCTTGCCGCACTCCATGCAGGAGCCCCTATTAAGGCTATGGCACACATCACCGGTGGCGGAATCACCGAGAACCTTAACCGTGCGCTGCCAGCTCATCTTGATGCAGAGGTTGATCGCGGTGGCGAGGCAGGTCCCGCATGGTCTATTCCACCTGTTATTTCCTACGTCTCTAGCGCTGCCAATCTCTCTCTTGATGAGCAGTATCGTACCTTCAATATGGGCGTTGGCATGGCGCTTATTGTTGACATGGACGACGTTGATGATGTTGCAGAGGCCCTCTCTGAACAAGGTTTTGAGCCATTTGTCATGGGTCAGATTATCCTAGGCACCGGAAAGGTGGTCTACAACGATGCCAATTAAGCTTGGCGTTCTTCTTTCCGGTTCAGGTACTAACCTGCAGGCCATTATTGACGCCATTGATGCTGGCAAGCTAGACGCAACCATTGAACTGGTTGTTTCTTCTCGCCCCGATGCATATGGTCTGAAGAGGGCAGAGGCGGCCGGTTTGCAAACCCTGACACTCTCAAAAGAGACGTACGAAGATCCGTTTGTTGCAGATATGGTTATTGCTACCGAGCTCAAACGCTATAACGTTGATTATGTTGTTATGGCTGGCTACATGCGCAAAGTTGGCGTTCCTATTCTGAACACCTTCCTTAATCGTGTGCTCAATCTGCATCCGGCGTT
>CALBBS010000089.1 GCA_937926845.1 uncultured Atopobium sp.
GGATCTTGTGGGTTTTGTGGGACTTGGCCTTTTAGGTGGTCTAGGAGGTGGGCTCATCAGGGACGTTATGATGCAAGAGGGCGGCGTCTACATGCTCGACTCGCAGTACGCCATTCCCGCGGCAGTCCTTACTGCGGTCCTGTTGTTTATGTTCCCTGAGCCACTTGATCGTTTTCCTCGCATGCTTGAATGGACCGACATTATCTCCGTTGGCCTCTTTGCTGTTGTCGGCACCGATAAAGCCCTGGTATATCACTTGCTTCCCTTCTCGGTCATCCTGATGGGAAGTATTACGGGCGTAGGCGGTGGAATGCTGCGCGATGTATTTCTTGGCGATATTCCTCGCATTTTCCAACGAAGCAATCTCTACGCGTTTTGCGCAGTTACTGGCACCACCTCATATTGGGCACTTGTTTCCTATGCGGGCGTTACCAAAATTTGGGCAGCCGTTATCTGCGTTGTGGTTACCGTTGGCCTTAGGCGCTGGTCGCTTAAATACAACGTACTTTCACCTGCAGACGTTGACCTTACGCCGCATGTCATGCGCAGCGTCAACAAGCTTCGTCACAAAGCTCAGAAGCCAGGTAAGCAGCCTGAGCAGAGCACCCCATCAAAGTAATTGGCTGCAGAATAAACGGGCTACCCGGCTCTTACATGCTGTTTACCAGCTCTTTATTTAAAATCTACCTAAAACAAAACTGGCGAAAAACCCCTGCAGCTGCAAGTTTTTCTCGCCAGATTAGTTATCTGTAAACGACGCTGTTACTTCTTGACCATGCCGTTACGGACTGCCCACTTACGACGCTCAGTCTCGGAAAGAATACGCTTACGCATGCGGATGTTTTGTGGCGTGATTTCAACAAGCTCGTCGTCCATGATGTACTCCAGAGCCTCTTCCAGCGTAAACAGGCGTGGAGGAGTCAGCTGAACTGAAATATCTGCAGTTGAAGACCTCTGGTTGCCCAAAGACTTGGTGCGCGCAATGTTAACAACCATGTCGCCTGGCCTTGAACGCTCGCCAACCAGCATGCCTTCATAGCACTCAACACCTGGAGAAACAAAGAGCTGGCCGCGTTCCTGAAGGGTACCAAGCGCATATGCAACAGCCTTCTCGGTGGACATGGAAATCATGGCACCGTTCTGGCGGCTACCAATATCACCAGCAAAAGGACCGTACTCAAGGAAGGTGTGGTAGAAGACGGC
>CALBBS010000090.1 GCA_937926845.1 uncultured Atopobium sp.
AGTCTAGAGGTCAGACTGACCTCATGTTGTATATGGTTGTGCAAGGAGATGCCCTCTGACAAGGTTGCTGATCTTGTTGAGTACATCGTCTGTGGTCTTGTCGATAATGAAGATGCTGTTGCACTCGACGTCACCGATCGCGAGGATGGAGCCTTGATTGAGGTTTCTTGCTCTGAGGAAGACGCTGGACGTGTCATCGGCCGCAAGGGTAGAACCATTAAGGCTATTCGTACTTTGGCTCGTGCTCTTGGCCAGCGTGTTGGCACCTCTGTTGATGTCGAGGTTGTAGGCTAATTTTGCGTAAACACTGGCGAGCAATTGCTCAAATTGTTAAAACGCATGGTAAAAGAGGGGAGGTTGTGACGGTTCCCGTTCACAGCCTTCCTTCTCTTATAGCTGAAGGCATGACAGTTGTTCCTGTTCCGCCTGCGCTTAAGGGTCCTAGGAAGTTCTCAGTTGTCTCTGTTGAGTCAGATGATAGAGAAGGTAGTCTTGTCACTTTTGAAGATGTTACTACCATCTCTGATGCAGAAGAGCTTATTGGTAAAACGCTTCTGGTAGAAGAAGATTGTCTTCCAGAAAACTTTGGTCTGGTAAATGTTTCTCTACTTGTGGGTAGAGAAGTACGTGATACAGAACATGGTTCTCTGGGTGAAATTACAGAGGTTCTTGTTGGACCTACACAAAATGTGTGGGTCATTGAGGGGCCTTTTGGACAGGTGCTGATGCCTGCAGTGGATGAATTTATCAAAGAGGACCCAGCCGAGGGCTCCATTACCGTCTCAATTCCTCAAGGCCTTCTTAGGTTAGGTGAGTAGCATGCGTCTAGAAACGCTCTCAGTATTTCCTGAGGTCTTCTCGCCCTATTTAAATGCTTCTATTATGGGTAGAGCTCAAAAGGCACATATTTTTGAGTTCTATGCACATGACTTGCGTGACTGGACGCATGATAGGCATCGTACGGTAGATGATGCTCCTTTTGGTGGTGGACAAGGCATGCTTATGAAGCCTACTCCCATCTTTGAGGCAGTTCGTGAGATTTCTGATCAGGCAGAACCTAAGCCCCACGTGGTGTTTTTCTCGCCAGTTGGTAGGCCGTATTCCCAGGCTATCGCCCAAGAGTTTGCTCAAAAGGAGCGTATTCTGTTTGTTTGTGGTCGCTATGAGGGCATGGATGAGCGCGTCTACGAGCTGGCAGATGACGTTATTTCTCTGGGAGATTACGTGCTGACGGGCGGAGAGCTTCCTGCGCTTACCGTGATTGATTCGGTTGTGCGCTTGCTTCCTGGTGCGCTTGGCGATGAGATGAGCTCACAGGATGAGTCATTCTCTGACGATGGCCTTCTTGAGTATGCTCAGTACACGCGTCCAGCAAATTTTGAGGGGCGAGAAGTTCCGTCTGTGCTTCTTTCAGGAGACCACGGAGCGGTAGCAGTCTGGAGACGACAATCTGCACTTGCTCGCACTCGTGCGTGGCGTCCAGACCTCTTAGAGAGCGCTCAACTCACTGAGAAGGACAGAGCATATCTAGCAGAACTTGATCAGCAATCTGGTGATGACGATGAGTAGTGAACATTCCAAAGTACTTGAAATTTTTGAATACCTGGTAATTGTTGCAATTGCTGTTGCGCTGGCGTTTTTTATTAGAACGTTTGTCGCTGAGGTATATGAGGTTCCAACAGGGTCCATGCTCAATACCATCCAGCTGGGGGATCGTTTGGTAGGAGAGAAGCTTACCTATCGATTTGGCGGTA
Organism: uncultured Atopobium sp.; assembly: GCA_937926845.1. GTDB lineage: Bacteria > Actinomycetota > Coriobacteriia > Coriobacteriales > Atopobiaceae > Lancefieldella. The sequence continues at coordinate 1,755 of CALBBS010000090.1, forward strand.
CTCCCCAAGCAGGTGATGTGGTTACCTTCACCAGTCCTCAGAATCCCGATACGCTTTTAGTTAAGCGCGTCATTGCTACAGCAGGTCAAACGGTAGATTTGCGCGACGGTGCTGTGTATGTTGACGGTCAGCTTATGGATGAGCCTTACACTGAAGGCAAGCCAACCTATTCTCTTGCGGATCGAAACGGTGCCGTAATTCAGAATTATCCGTATACTGTTCCTGCAGGTCATATTTTTGTTATGGGGGATAACAGAACAAACTCGCTGGATTCCAGATATTTTGGAGCTGTTGCGGTTTCTACCGTGACCTCTAAGGCAATGTTTATTTTCTGGCCCTTTGACCATGCTCGCGGGCTATAGTACTTACGTCGGACATTTGAGAGAAAGAACATCATGAGCGCAACACCACTTACGTTTCAAGATATGATTTTGACCCTTGAACACTATTGGGCAGAAAAAGGTTGCACGGTCATGCAGCCATATGACTCTGAGGTAGGTGCCGGTACCTTCCACACCGCAACTATCCTGCGCTCACTTGGCCCCGATGCCTGGCGTACCTGCTATCCACAGCCTTGTCGTCGTCCTGCTGATGGACGCTATGGCGAGAACCCCAACCGCTTGCAGCATTACTATCAGTTCCAGGTCTTGCTCAAACCATCTCCTGCAGACTCTCAAGACCTTTATCTTGGCTCACTTGCCGCTATTGGCCTTGATCCAAAAGACCACGACGTTCGCTTTGTTGAGGACGACTGGGAGAGTCCAACGCTTGGTGCTTGGGGTCTTGGCTGGGAAGTTTGGCTGAACGGCATGGAGGTTACTCAGTTCACGTACTTCCAGCAGGTAGGCGGCATTGAGGTAGACCCAGTTCCTGTTGAGATTACCTATGGTCTTGAGCGTATTGCTATGTATGCTCAGGGTGTAGATTCCGTCTTTGACCTGGTATGGAGCTACCTACCTGATGGTACGCCAATGACCTATGGCCAGGTTTTCCTTGAGAACGAGCGCGAGTTCTCAACTTATAACTTTGAGGTAGCCAACATTGAGCTTATGCGCGAGAAGTTCGACGAGTATGAGGCAGAGTGCCACAGGTGCCTTGAGCGTAAGCTTCCACTTCCAGCGTATGACTGCGTTATGAAGTGCAGCCATGCATTCAACCTACTTGACTCTCGTGGTGCTCTTTCTGCTGTTGAGAGAGCTAACTATATTCTTCGCGTTCGCACCGTTGCTAAGGCATGCTGCGAATCGTATTTGGAGGAGGTTGCTTCTAAGAAAGCACCTGCAGCAACTACTCAGGAGGAGGTGGCTTAAATGGCTGAGGTTAGAGACTTCCTTTTTGAGATTGGTTCTGAAGAGATGCCTTCTGCTCCATTGCAGAAAGCTATTGCTCAGTTCAATAAGCTTGTCGTTTCCGGACTTAAAGACTCTGGCTTGTCATTTGGAGAGGTTAAGATCCTCTCGACACCTCGTCGTTTAACTGCCTATGTAAAAGATGTTGCTGAGGCTACAGAAGAGATTTCCGAGGTCAAGCGTGGTCCTAAGGCAGAGATTGCTTTTGATGCAGAGGGTAATTCAACCAAGGCTGCTGAGGGATTTGCTCGTAAGTGCGGCGTGAGCGCTGATGCATTGACTCGTCGTGTAGATACTGACGGTCATGAGTACGTCTTTGCAGAGCTCAATATTCCTTCAGTTCCTGCTACAAAGATTCTCTCTGAGCTGGCAACTTCTTGGATTTCTGCACTTGATTGGCCTCGCAGTCAGCGCTGGGGTTCTTTCCACGAGCGCTACGTTCGTCCTGTTCGCTGGCTGTGCGCCCTTTTTGGTTCTGAGATTGTTCCTGTTACTTACGCTGATGTAACTAGCTCAAACACCACCCAGGGCCATCGTGTTCTTGGACCTGGTTACCATGAGGTAGCAAGTCCAGCTGACTATGAACAAGTTCTTAAAGACGCTGGCGTTTTGCTTCAGGAGCAGAGAAAAGACGTTATTCTCGCTGGTATCAAAGAGGTTGAGGCTGCTCGTCCGGGCTCTCACGTTGATATGCCAGAGAAGGTCTTTGAGGAGGTCATTAACTTAACTGAGTGGCCTCAGGTTCTTGTGGGTACCTTTGACGAGGAATTCCTTAACGTTCCTTCAGAGATTATTACTGAGTCCATGCTTTCCAACCAGCGCTATTTCCCAATCTATGACGCGGAGGGTAAGCTGACTCGCGAGTTTATTGTGGTTTCTAATGCAGACCCATCTTGCGCTGAGCGCGTCATTGACGGCAACGAGCGCGTTGTTCGTGCTCGCCTCGACGACGCTAAGTTCTTCTTTGAGGAGGACTTGAAGCACACGCTTGACGAGTTTGCTCAGCGTCTTGAGACCGTTGTCTTTCAGGAGAAGCTTGGCACGGTTCTACAGAAGACCCAGCGTATGGAGACTCTTGCTGCAGAGATTGCGCTCGACGAGACATCCAGTCAGGAAGAGGCTGAACTTGCTGCTCGCGCTGCTCATCTTGCTAAGGCAGACCTTGTCAGCCAGGCAGTTGTCGAGTTTACCAGCCAGCAGG
>CALBBS010000091.1 GCA_937926845.1 uncultured Atopobium sp.
TCATGCCAAATTGCTAGCGTGTCACCGTGGAACTTGGAGAAGGTAAGGATCTCCAGCTTGCCATCGCCGTCAAAGTCTGTAGCAACAATATCGCTTGTTGGCTGGACCAGAAGGCAGGTGACATCCCAAGCACCTTGAGGAGTGGTTGGTGGCACATATCTAAACACGCCAGCAGCGGTTGAGATCAAAGCATACGATTTATCAGGTGCAGTCCAGAAACCGTGGTTTTGAACCTGATAGTTAGCAACACAAGTCAGCTTAAGCTGGTTGTCTGCTGTGTACTGCTCAAGGTTATCGCTCAGAGGAGCAGCCCAAACAGCACCTGGAGTGCGCCAATCATCCTTGACGCCGGTCTCAGCTCCACCCTTGATAGAGCAAGCAAGAACCCACAGCTGACCGTCAGCAGCCTTCAAGATGCCAAAACGGTGAACATACGGAAGGTCGCAGAGAATCTGCTCAGACCAAGAACCGTCTGCCTGCTTGGTATAGGATGCAATTGCCGCGTCGTCTCCACCAAAGTTTGGCGAGAAGAACTTGCGAGTTGCAAGGAACTGATCTTTCCTGCCAGGGACCTGTGTAATGGTCATGACGCCGCCAGGGCCTGGAGCAACAGTCTCCAGAGGCTCACCATCAAGCGTAAAGCGACGGATTGGACCGTCCTTCTCGACAGCAGCTAAAAAGCTTGGTGTGTCTTCTCCCTCAAACATGCCAAGTGCATAGCACTTAGGCATCTCGGCAAGAATTTTCTTTTCAAAAGTCATTAAAGTGCTCGATTCTTTAGAAACCTAAACTATGCGGAAAACTTCTCTGCAGCGCCGGTTTCCTTGAGCTTCTCTTCCATCTCTGCGTCAGAAAGAACGTTACGCAGACCAATGACGGTAACGCCTGCCTTAGCAGCATCGTCATACATGTTCAGGAAGTTAAGTGGTGCAAAAACAATGTCATACTGACGAGCAGAGCTTACGCCCTCAGAAAGTGCGCAGTGGTGAATCTTATCGACGCCCATGTTGAGCTTCTGAGTGACGCGCTCAGCGGTCATCTTCATCATCAGGGAAGTACCTGCGCCGTTTGCACATGCGACCAAAATCTTTGCGTTCATGTTGACTCCTTCGATCAAACAAACTGATTACGGACACATTGTGTTTGTACCCGTTTGGGCGCCATGCTGATCGCTTTTAAAGCAAATACCGCATCAAACAATGTGCCGAGTATTACTAATAACCCTGAGCAGATGGGGGTCTGCTCAGGGTAGGAAGAAAGAGGGCTACTTGCTTTCCGCACTAGCTGCGGCGGCCTTCTGTGCACGGATTTCCTTGCACTTCTGGTAATCCTCAACCTCCATGAAGTACGTGTCTTTGTTTGCACGGTACTGGAGCTGTGGGATTGCGATAAGAGCAATAACAACAATTGCGAGACCTGCGTAGGACAGGAACTTCATGAGGCCGGTCATGATTGGCCAGACAACTGCCCAGTCCCACATGCCAAGGTATCCACCGTATGCAGCCATGCCAACCCAGCCAGCGATAAGAGCTGAACCAAAGACCTGGAGAAGACCAGAGATGAAAGGCATGATAAGAACTGCGCGGAGGCCACCCTTATTGTTTGCGTAAACGCCGATAGTAGCGTTATCGAAGAACAGTGGAACAAAGCCTGCAATAACAATAACTGGGGACTTCAGAAGCAGCAGAGCTGCGATTGCCAGGAACTGACCAGCTGCACCCATGAGGAAGCCAAGGGTAACTGCGTTTGGAGAACCAAAGCCGTAGGTAACTGCGCAGTCAACGCCTGGGACGGAACCCTTGAGGAGCTTGTTAGAAATACCCTGGAAGGAGTTGGTGAGCTCAGTAACGAAGGTACGAACACCAAGCTGCAGGATGGAGAGGTAAACAGCAAACTGGAAGGAAGTGGTCATGATGTAGAAGAAGAAATCCTGACCTGCCTTCATAAACTTGTTCTCAATCAAGAAGTCCTGACCCAGAACAGCAAGGATAACGCCAAAGAATGCTGTCATAAGAATTGCAGTTGCAACAAGGTTCTCGTTGAAGATCTTCAGGAAGCCTGGGAGCTCAATGTCCTCGATGCGCTTGGACTCCTTCTTTGAGTGCTTGGAGAGCCACTCGGAAGCCTTGGATGCGCAGTAAACGCCAAACATCTGCTGGTGAGCAATGGTAAGACCTGCGCCATCGGTAAGGTCCTGGGTAGGTCCAATACAAAGGTTGGAGCCAACAGCCCAGTAAAGGCCGAGAAGAACAGTCATAACTGCAAGGATGGTAACGTCGTTAAGCTGTGGGAAGCAGAAGAGGATAAGCCAAAATGCAGTTGCTGCCTGCTGAACCTGGACGTGACCAGTAGTAAAGATTGCGCGAAGCTTAGTCTGCTTCTTAAAAGCAACCAGAACAATGTTCAGAATGAAAGCGAAGAGCAGAAGAAGCATAACGGAAGAGAAGGAACGACCAGCAATAAATGCAGGAGCGTCAGCTGCCTCCATGCCCGCCTGTACTGCGTTCTGGCCAAAGTATGGGTCAATGACCATTGCAGAAAGGTTGAAGCGAGCCTCAAGTCCAACAAGGACTGGACGGAATGCAGTTACCAGGCCGCCGGAACCAACCAGGAGGATCTGATAACCAATGACTGCCTTAAGGAAGCCAGCGAGTACGTCGTACCACTTCTTCTTAAGAAGAATGTAGCCGATAGCAACAATCAAACCGATGAAATAGGCTGGCTGAGTCAAGAAGTTGCTCGCAAACCATTTCCAAATACCAAGAACAATATCCATTGATACCCCTTTCAAAGGGTCCTACATACGTACCTTCTGCAGCCCACACTACAAAAGGAAATCCTCAATTACGTGCCCAAACGGGCGTGCGCAAACGACGCGCATGAACGAACGTGCTTACTCGGAGATAAGCTCGTCGATCTCCAAAAGCTCTTCTGGAGACTGAATATTCTTCAGACGCTCAAGGACCTCCTCGTTCATAAGAACCTGAACGAGCATCTGCATATTCTTAAGGTGTGCTTCCTGATCGGTTGCGCTCAGAGTAAAGAAGGTCTTAACCTGCTTCTCGTCGTCGCCATCCTCGAAGTTAACAGGAACATCGGAGTGCATAAATCCAATAGCAGTCTTGCCATTAGAGCCAATGCGAGCAGTGGAGTGTGGCATTGCAACGTTTGGAACGATGACAATGTAAGGACCGTACTTATTTACGCACTCAATGATGTCGTCTGCATACTCTGGATTGACTGTTCCGTCAGCCTCCAGTGGTTTGCAGCACTCTCTAATAGACTCTTCCCATGTCATGGGGGTCTTCACGAAAGCATAGTGATTCTGCTCGTAAATATCGCGAAGTAGCATGCGATTCACTCCTCTCCAGTAGACTACTGTGAATCTTTCCTTGTGTTGGACTATAGCAAGACCACACAAGAACACATCGCTTAATGACAAAAACTTGAATCTTCTGAACGCTTCAACAATTAGATAAATAATTTATATGATATTTGACTTGTCGTATAACAAATTTCCCTATTTGTTGAACGTTTTGAATGTTTTACCAATCGAATCGATAATGTTAGTATAGCTCATGTAGCAACTTTGGCAACACTTTTCTATGCTTACTTTAGGGATATACGTCATAAATACCGCTGACCGTTAAATAATATCCGTTTAAGTATTCAAAACGTTCATTGAATAGGGTAAGATACACTCAGTTCTACTGGAAAGCATCTACACATTTGTTCAAAAACCGTTCAAAAGGTGCTGTCAATTTGTACGATGTTTTTTACAGAACTGAATTAGTTAAAGGTAATTTTACAGGTTTATCAGCAGTTGAGTTCTATTGGAGGATTCATGGTCAAAAGCCGTTCATTTGTAGCATCACGCAGAAGCTCAATCATGAGCCTTCTTGAACAATATCGCCAGGTTTCCGTCAGCGATCTTGCCGATAGATTTGAAGTTTCTTCGCTTACCATCCGCCGCGATCTTGACGAACTCGAAGCTCAAGGCCTCATTTCCCGAAGCTATGGCATGGCCACGCTGCTTGACCCGCTCTCGACAGGACTCAG
>CALBBS010000092.1 GCA_937926845.1 uncultured Atopobium sp.
CTTCTCCGCATCCCTTCCACACAGGACCCAACCAAATTAGGCGAGCTCGTACGGCAAGACAAGATGTTTGAGGTGTTCAAAGAGCACCACAGATGGCAGAGTATTCTTGGTATAAGGACGGTTGGCGACTTCAATGAAGGCGTAAAGAATGGCTTTTCAACTGACCTTATCAACGTCAGTGAAGCATTACAAGAAAAGAAAATATCACAGATTGCCGACACCATAGCAGAGAAAAAGAACATCAAAGTCGTTCTTATTGCTGGGCCTTCGTCAAGCGGGAAGACCACCTTCTGTAAGCGTTTGTCCGTACAACTCCTGGCAAGTGGAGTAAAACCCGTACAGATTTCTCTGGATGATTACTTCGTTAATCGTCACGAAACACCGAAAGATGAGAATGGAGAACTTGACTATGAGAGCATCTATGCACTGAACATCCCGTTGATAAACGAACAGTTCAATGCGCTCTTCCGTGGTGAAGAGGTGGAGCTACCCAAGTATAATTTCCAGACAGGGACGAGTGAAAAGAGTGGTAAGAAGCTGCATCTTGAAGAGAATAACGTGTTGGTAGTGGAAGGAATCCACGCCTTGAACCCATTACTAACAGAACAAATAGCCAACGAAAAGAAGTTTAAGATCTATGCTTCAGCCCTCACAACCATTCTCTTAGACAATCATAACTACATCCCAACGACGGATAACCGATTGCTACGACGCATTGTGCGCGACTATAAATACCGTGGTTGTTCAGCTGAAGAGACCATCCATCGGTGGCCAAGTGTGCGTGCTGGTGAAAACAAATGGATCTTCCCCTATCAAGAACAGGCGGATGTCATGTTCAATACTGCCATGCTCTTTGAGCTTGCCGTCATCAAACCACAAGCTGAAGAAGTGTTGGAGCAGGTGCCAGAGAACTGTGAAGAATATGCCGAGGCTTACCGTCTGCGCAAGTTCCTCAAGTACTTTGCACCACTACCGTTCCGTGATCTTCCTCCAACATCACTGCTAAGAGAGTTCTTAGGTGGTAGTTCTTTTAAATATTAAACACCCCTTTAAAAGAGCAGGGAAAATGGATACTGTAAAAATTATTCACCTTCCACTTTGCAATAGGTGCTCTTTTGGATTG
>CALBBS010000093.1 GCA_937926845.1 uncultured Atopobium sp.
GATATTCTGCATGCCTTGGCTATTTTTGGCGTCATGTATACGTCTTTTTAACAGAATATCCGACTTAGGTGTGTTTTGGACTGCCTCCAACGTGCACTAAGTCTCCGCAGCACCTAGACTGCGTGCTCTGCCTCAGCCCCTTCTTCCTCCTTAACAAACTCCCTATCCAGAGCCTTAATAAACGGCAGGTAGATTGCCACGCCAAGCGCGATGAGGACCAGCTGCAATGCAGCGCCCTGCCATCCGCACAGAAGAAATCCCGAAATGAGTGGAGGCGTGCTCCAGGGCAGCATAATTCCGTTACACAGCGGTACCAATCCTGTACTCATAGCAAACCATGCCACCACAATGTTTACTACCGGAGTAAAAATCAAAGGAAGCACCATAATGGGATTCAAAACCATAGGCAAACCATAAATGACGGGCTCGTTAATACCAAAAATACCAGGAACAATAGAAATCTTTGCAATGTCTCTAACACGAGCAGAATTGCAAAACAAAAACATCGCAATCAGGAGCGAGAGCGTTGATCCACCACCACCATACGTCACAAAAAATGAATCAAACTCACGATTGATAACATTTGGAAGAGCTGCACCAGCGGCAAAGGCGGCCTGGTTTTCCAGCGTAAGCGCAGTTAGAATCGGTGTGAAAATAGGACTGGTAATGTTAGATCCATTAATGCCAAAAAACCAGAACACGCCCTGCAAAATGTATGCAATTGCAAGAGCCCAAGCGGTTCCGCCAAGGAGTGTCAAAGGCGCTTGTAGAATCGAATAAATAAAGGTAAAAGCATCTCCCCAAGGGGTAATGGCAAACAAAACACCAATCAGCCATACTACCGTAAACGTAAGCACCATCGGAATCAGCGCGCTAAACGCAAGCGAAACAGATGATGGCACACCCTCAGGCATCCTAATGACCCAATTCTTCTTGATGGCAAAACCAAAAACAGACACCGAAAAGAAGCCTACGATAATCGCAACAAATACACCTCTTGCTCCCGTCCACGCAAGAGGAATACTCTCCACTAAAAATGGCTGGCTAGCGCCCTGAGGCAAAAACTCGGTTACTTGAGGCATCAAAATAAACCAGCTAGCCAGCGAGACAATACCCGCTGATCCACGGTCTTTAAGCCCAAGCTGCTCGGCAAAATTAAAGCCAATGTTAAACGCCAAATACACTGCCATAAGCGAGATGGTGCATGCAGAAGGAATAGCCAATAGCGAGAAAATCGATTTACCCTGAAACGTCGTTGCCTTCAGAAAATCAACCCACGCCGGGATAGGTAAATTACCTACCAGCGTAAACATTGATCCAGTAATAAGGATTGGCATGAGCATGGCAAAGGAGTCGCGCATAGTAAGAAGATATTTATTCTTACTAACTGCCTCTGCCATTGGCATAAGTTTTTTCTCAAGACCTTCCATTGCATTCATACAGTCCCCAAAAACAGCACGTAAATCCCTACATAAAATTAGAAGAGAGAATCTTATAACAAATGTAATCGCAGCCGTCTATCGCAAAGTCATCCACATAAAATTCACCTGTAAACAACTCCAATTCCTATTCCAAATACTTCAACTCTTTATTAAAAACCTGGCGAGAAGATCGCTCCTCTCGCCAGGTATCTAATTTATTATTTCAGAATTGATGTTACAACCAAACAACCCAATACCCGCTATTCTCTAACAAATCCAAACGGGAATTCAGGTTTCACATAATCCAACAAGAAAAGCTCGTCTGCTGGGATATGTCCTACAACATTACGGGTTCCGTCGTCCTCAAAATCTCTTAGAGCAACTTCAACTTCTCCCAGGTAATGAGCCAGATTGTCATTCACTACTAATACGTCTCCACGCTTAATATGACAATCTGTGCGCTCGCGAGCAGGAATTGAAGTGGAATACTCAAACATTCTAGGCACTGAAGAACGTAAGTAATATTCAGAAGCATCACCACGCGTTACGTGGTTGAACTGATACAAAACGTTCTTCTCAATCTCAGTTGCACCAGGATCAAATTTAACATTAAACGTTGCCTTAGTGGTGTCAACAGCGGCCAATGCAGCAAGCTCCTCTTCAGAAGCAAAACAATTACCAATCATAATGTCGTCAATAAGACCAGTTGCCAATAGGTGTCTTGCCTGCAAATCAATAGAACGAGTGCGGTCATCTTCGCAGGTAGGAAGACCGTCATAAACCGGCCATGGACCAAACGTGTTATTCTGCTGACTTGTCACAAACGCTGCTTGAGTTAGACCCATTTCAAAATAATGCTCGGAGAATTCAATAAAACGCTTCTCACTCAAGCCAGAAAATCTCTGTGGATAAAAATTGTGACAAACGCACATATTGCGACGATATGCGCCACGCTCAATAAGCAGATCAAGCGACAGCATCTGGCTAGCATTAAACTCAACTGCAATGCCATAAGGATTTCTTGTTAGAGCAATGTCCTGACGGTCTCCCAAATGCCCATCAAGACGAATAATATCAACACCCATCTTGGCAAAAACAGAAATATCGGTTGCCGTTGCCCCTAAGTGCTGGAATACGCGCGGGTTGGTATCAACTGCAACAGTAAACCCATACCCATGAGCGCGGTTCATAAACTGCGAAAACTCAGCTATCGTCTCTTCTGGTGATTTGTCCACAGAAAGTAAACACGTAAAAATACGCGAGAAACCATAGTTACTCGCTAATGCCATGTAGGCGTCGTCAGCCTCAGATGTTGAATGCTCTGGATAAAGAGAAATTCCAAGCCTATGCATCACTTCCTCCAATCAAGCATACAGACTGATACCTGGTACAGCGTCTCAGCGTTGCACCAGGTACAGCTGAAATACAAAAGTTTTACAACACTACAGAATCAAGATCGATAGAGTCAAAGTCTTCCAGCTCAGTAGAAGGTTCCTCGGAAGCTGCAGCTTCTTCCTTCAGATATTCCTTATCCAACGTCTTGATGAAAGGCAGGTAAATAAAGATGCCCAAAATAATCAAGAAGAGCTGCAGGACAGCGCCTTGCCAACCACTTAGTAAGAATCCAGAGACCAGAGGAGGAGTAGTCCAAGGAAGCATGACACCATTGCACAGAGGAACTAAACCAAGATCCATGATGAAGTACGCAATGATGATGTTAACCACTGGAGTGAGGATAAAGGGGATTAACATAACTGGGTTAAGAACAATAGGAAGACCAAAGATAATCGGCTCGTTAATACCAAAGATACCAGGAGCAACAGAAATCTTTGCCAAATCCTTAATACGCTTGGAATTGCAGAACAGAAGCATTGCAATGAGCAAAGAGAGCGTAGAGCCGCCACCGCCAAAGGTTGCAAAGAAGGTCTCGAACTCACGGTTGACGATGTTGGGAAGCGCTGCACCAGCAGCAAATGCGGCCTGATTTTCCAGCGAAAGTGCCGTAAGAATTGGTGTGTAAATTGAACCAGTAACGCTGGAGCCATGGATACCAATAAACCAGAATCCACTTGCCAAGACATAACTAAATGCCAGAGCCCAAACAGTTCCGCCAAGCGAAGTCAGAGGAGCCTGAAGGATTGCATAAATGAAGTTAAAGGCATTACTCCATGGGGAAATAATAAAGACAATATCAACCAGCCATACAGCGGTAAATGCAACAGTCATAGGAATAAGAGCACTAAATGCGCGGGCAACAGTAGGAGGAACGCCCTCTGGCATCTTAATAGTCCAGTCTTTTTTAATGACGTAACCAAATACACCCACTGCAAAGAATCCTACAATCATGGCAATAAAGACGCCTTTTGCACCCGTCCATGCAAGAGGAATACTGTCTACCAAAAATGGCTCTACGCCCTCTTCAGGTGAAAACTCAGTTACCTGAGGCATAAGGATGAACCAACTTACCAAAGAAACAATACCCGCTGACGCACAGTCTTTAATACCAATGTGCTCGGCAAAGTTATAGCCAATGTTAAAGGCAAGGAAGATTGCCATGAGCGAGACAGTACATGCAGAAGGAATGGCCAGCAGAGCAAACAGTGATTTATCTGGCTGAACCATCGTGGTCTTCAAAAAATCAATCCACGCAGGAATTGGGAAGTTGCGAAGCAACGTAAACATAGAGCCAATAATCAGGATTGGCATGACCATTGCAAATGAATCTCGCATGGTCAAAAGGTATTTATTTTTACCAATCATTTCAGCTAGCGGCATAAGTCGCTTTTCAAACACATCCATCGTTTTCATAGAACCCTCCAAACTAACATCTCTCCATTTTTATAAAATCACAGGTAAAACGTATAGCGAGAAACCCTATGCAGTAGAACCACGCTTAATCAAAGAAATGGCCATCTTAAGCACACGCTCGCCATTCAAGTTGCCGTAATCCGCTGACTCAATGACACCAACAGGAATTTTTGCTCCGTATTTAGCGTTTACATCGTCAAAGCTAAAACGCACCTGAGGCCCCAATAAAATGCAGTCTGGAGTGTCATGCTCTACTTGAAAGTCAATTTTCGTAGAAGAAAAGGCTTCAACTTTTACTTGAATGCCATGTGCATCAGCGACTTCTTGCATCTTGTTTGCAAGCATACTTGTAGACATACCTGCACTACAGAACAAATCAATCTTTTTCATACCTATTTCCTTTCACTGACCATTACCAACAGTTACTTGCTTACAAAGCTCTACGATTTGCACGGCCAAATCGTGTGTTGTAAGAGCGCACATCAAATGATCTTGTCCGTGGACCATCAGCAAAGACAGCGGCTTGTTATCCTGTCCAATAATTTCTTGCTGAATCCTCTCCATCTGAAACTCATGCGCACGATTCAATGACTCTGCACTCTGTTTTAATAACTCATCAGCCTGGTCAAACTTTCCCAGGCGAGCACACTTGATTGCTTCTATTGCATAGCTTTTTGCATCCCCACCATGCACAACCAAGTTGGTAACAATAGCCTCTACCTCTCTTTCGTCCATTACTATCCCCTCTTTCTCAAACCAACCGCTGACGACGTAATCTGACCGACAAAAGTTGAAAAACTTTGATGCTTTACCAGTGAACAAATTGCCTCTTTATCCATAAGAAGTGACGCCATGTTCTTGTTAAATAAACGGGTCTTCTCGTCTTCTGTACAAGAAACTGAAATCAAAAACACAGCAGCTACGTCATGACCATCCCAATCAATTGGATCGTCTAATAAACCAACCGCTACACAAGTGCGTTCAGATACAGGACGCGAAGGATGAGGAAGCGCAATCAAATTTCCAAAAGCAGTCATTGCTAAAGCTTCACGGTCAAAAACCAAAGCTCTAAACTCATCTTCTGAAACAGAGATGTTTGTTTCCTCAATTTTGCATAATTGGCTAATCAAAAAATTAAGTACTTCCGCCTTACTTCTGTATGCAAGATGTGGGAAGAAGAGGTGTTCGCTGAAGTGTTTAACAAACTCTGCTCGTTCATCTCGACGGAGCAAGTCTTTAACTACCTGGTCTTTATTAATATCGTCGAGCAAGAATCCCGAATAGCACACAGGAACTGGTAAAGGAGATTCAATCTCAACAGTAGAGAACACATAGTCAATATGTGAAAAATCAATCGTAGAAATCTGATCAAGATTGCATGTAGAAATTGATCCGATATAGGGTCCAAATTCCTCTTTAATACGAATTCCCAAAATTTTAGAGGTGCCTAGACCTGTTGCACAAACACACAGTACATTCTTTTTTGGAAGCTCGGTACGCTTGCGCTCCAAAGCCAAAGCAAATGCCAGGGCTAAATAAGCTACCTCATGCTCACTTAGAGTTGCTTCGTACTCTTTAGCCAAAATTGTTGACGACTCCATGGCCATCAAATACGCAAGAGGCATTCGATACTGGATATCTGTAAGTAACGGATTTTCTATCTGCAGATTATAGTGCAGACGAACTGAGAGTGGCACAATATGCCTAGCTAAACCCATATGTAGCTCAAGATCATTTCTGAAATCAAATCTAAAACTACTCCATACCAAATCAATCATCTGGCGTGTCACTGCAAATACATCATCAGTAATCACTAGATTTGGAGACTCAGAAATATCTTTAAACATCTTTTTAGATGCCAAGTGAATTGCTATATAGGCAACCTCTGTCTGAGGAAACTCAACGTCAAACTCAGATGACAAGCGATTTACCAGCTTTTGTGCCACAGTATATTCGTACGAACACTGAATTCTCTTAAGCGAGTCCTCTTGTCCTGCAACATAGCATTGCTGTTTAATTCGATTAATTGCAACCACAATATGAATGACAAGATTTCTAATTGCAAAGTCATTCAGGCTGACGCCATGATAGTCAACACACTCAACCACCAACTTTGTTACGTCAGCAATAAGTTCATTATTCTCCACTGTGGCGTGGCGACTACCAGAGTATTCTTCATCTGTCACCAAACTTGCTAAACACAACCTCTTATTAAATTCAGTGCCTTCAACTTGAATTCCATAATGCGATTTACGCATTATCCGCACGTCAAATTTAGCGAGAAACTCTTCAGCTTGTTTTAAATCAACTGAGATAGTCTTGCGGGAGACGTACAAAATCTCTGATAGTTCATCTACCGTAACCCAATCACTTCGATTAAGCAGGTCGTCCAATATATATGCCACACGATCATAGGAAGTCTGAGGCAGCTCATTCCCTTTACTAAGCCAGCAATCCAAGAGCTCAGGATTAAGAACCTCGAGATGATAGCCCTGACCTTTTATTGTTGTAATTTCAGCAATACCTGAGAGTAATTCTTTTGCACGCTTGATATATGCACGCACCGTGCGCTCAGAAACGCATAAGGACTCAGACAGCGTTGATGTAGAAACATCTTCCTGTTTTGCCAAGCACGTTATGAGACGAACAAGTTTGTCACCCATGACGCACCCTCCTTATAGAAAATTATAAAAAGGGGCCCTGACGTTTCCATTTCCAATTCCGCCAACGGTAAATGGAAATCAGCTTCACATAACATTATTTAAATTTGTTATTAAACAAAAGGCACCCGATTAACGAGTGCCTTAAGAAAGCAAAACCGTTGAATAGCCTACAGACCAATTCTCTCTTCTAGCGCGCTTTCAATAGCCGCAAGGTCAATGAAGTTATTCAGCACAATGGTGCGCTCTTTAATTCCATCAGGGAAGTTGTCAAAAAGTTCATTAGTTGTAACGTAGTAATCGCCATCAGCGCCTTGAACGCTACCAAGGTCGATAGTCTCAACAACAATATCTTCCCTATTCCTCTTCTGAAGGATGCTTTCGATATTCATTTTGGCAATGATTGAAGAACCGACGCCAAAACCACATACAGCAACAAGTTTCATTATTAACTCCTAAAAAGACTGGTTATGCACCAAGTACAAGCATTCTAATAGCCTTGAGCAGATACATTAATGGCATCCATACCAGCGCATAGTCAATGTTGGACCAAGTCACACCAGAGCCAAACATTACGCCAGTCAATGGGTAGAACAGGATAGCTGCCGCAGAAGTAATTGCACCAGTTACTAAACCTGCAGCAAGAGCACCCTTCCATCCACCAGCCTTGTTACCAAAAACACCCATGACGTTACCGTCAAAGTACATAATGATTGGACTTGGGAAAACAATAACTGGAGCGTGAAGAACAATGGTCAAAATGCAAACAAGAATTGCACCAATTGAAGATCCAAGGAAGCCAAACATTCCGCCCATTGGAGAGAATGGATAGAACGTTGGAGCGTCCAGCGCTGGAACAGCGCCAGGAAGGAACTTGTCAGAAATACCCTTAAATGCTGGAACAATAGAGCCAACAAACATGCGGACACCCTGAAGCAGAATAACAATACCTGCAGAGAAGGTCCACGCACGAATAACCAGCCACAGAATCCAGTTAGTAGCCTCAGGACCAGTACCGGACAGAGCCTCGATACCTTCCTGACCAACTGCAAGTCCCATTCCAACAAAGATGATTGGCATCAGGAAGAACAGGACTACCGTGTTGTCCCTAAACATAGATGCCCACTCAGGAAGCTTCAGCTTATCTGCATCTTCATCTGGGTTAGAGGATCCAACAAACTTACCAACAAAGTGAGCAACAACGGAACCTACCTGATCCATAAAACCAAGAGTAATTGCGTCCTGTGTCCACTCCTTTGCAAGCTTTCTGGTAATTGCAGGAGAAAGTGCATAGTAAAGTGCGTTGAGGATTGAACCAACTGCAATAATCACAACGCTGTCATCGGTGTTCAGGATTCCTGGAAGCGTAATAGCCATGAAGCATGCGTGGAAAAGTGCAAGATGAGCTGTCAGATACACGTTCTTAAAGTTGTTGTTAGGAACCAACTTAACAATTACCAAGTGAAGCAGGAATGCAAACAGGAAGATCAGTACGGAATTCCTGCTGAAGCCCTCCATGGAGAGAACCATTGCACCAGCCGCATCATTAATAGGAAGAGTACCTGCAACTCCAAGGCTGTTATTTAATGCAGTAACTACCTCAGATAGAGAGCTGAAGATAATTCCTGCGCCAGATGAAAGGACAAGTAGACCAATAACCGTCTTAACAACACCATCAATTACCTGCGGCAACTTTTTATGTTGAAGTAAAAGTCCCACAAGAGCAAGCAAACCCATAAAAATGGTTTGATTTGTAAAAAGCTGAAATACAAAAACGTTCAAGATGTCCATACTATGCCTCCCCATTAATAACTTTAGATACGTTTAGTGCGTCTTCTTCTGTTCTTGCAGAACGAAGCAGATCAAAATTTGCCTCACTATTGAAGAAAATTACAATCTTCTGAAGAAGCTCAATATGAGACTCGTCATCTTTTGCTGCCAAAATGACAACGATATCCACAGGGTCATTGTGTTTGCTACCAAATTCGATTGGCTGCGCAAGCGTTGCAATTGAAATTGCCGTCTGATGAACTGCGCCACTAGGGCGAGAATGTCCAAGTGCAAGACCAGGAGCCAGAACAATATAAGGTCCAAGCTCGTGTATTGCTGCAATCATCTCTTCAATGTAAACAGGAGTGATTGCGTCACGCTTTACTAGTGGAGTTGCAGCTACTTTAAGAGCATCTTCCCAGTCTTTTGCCTCAACGTGAAACTGAAGGTCTTCTGGATGAATCTGCAGATGAGAAATACCTTCACTCATACTAGGCCTCCTCTGCTACATATGCATGGCCGCCAAAGCCATTGCGAAGTGCTGCGGTAACCTTATTGGAGAAGTTCTCCTCACCAAGCTTTGAAGCATTTCTCTCAAACAGAGATTGAGCAATTACTGGTACAGGGACATCCTCTGCAAGAGCCGCTTCAACTGTCCACTTTGCCTCACCAGATGCATCAACAATACCCTTAAAGTCCTTAAGGTTAGGATGAGCTCTGAGCTGCTCTTCAATTAAATCAATTAACCATGAACGGATAACGGAACCGTTCTGCCAGTTGCGAGCAACCTGAGCCAAATCATAATCAAACGGGGCCTTCTGCATAACAGCAAAGCCTTCGCCGATTGCCTCCATCATTCCGTATTCAATTCCATTGTGAACCATCTTCATAAAGTGCCCAGCACCTGCAGGGCCTACGTAGTCGCAGCCGTTTTTAACGGCAACAGACTCAAAAACATCCTTGAGGTACTCATAGGCGCTTTTATCGCCGCCAGCCATCAAGCAAGCACCATAACGAGCTCCAGACATACCTCCAGATGTTCCTAAATCAAGGAATCGCACGCCGGATTTTGCTGCCTCTTCTCCATGTCTTATGGAATCCTTGTAGTTCGAATTACCAGCATCAATAAGAATGTCATCCTTCTCAAGCAGCGGAAGAACCTGAGAAATTGTTGATTCAGTTGCCTCCCCAGAAGGAACCATCATCCAGATAACTCTTGGTGTCTCCAGTGTCTCAACAAGCTCTGGCAAAGACTCAACAGAAGAAATACCGTGCTTCTCTACTTCCTGACGAGCATCGCAGGAAATATCAAAGCCTTTGACTTCTACCCCATTGTCTTTGAGATTCAAGGCAAGATTGAAGCCCATCTTTCCCAGTCCGACTAATCCAACTTTCATGTTCCTTCTTTCGACGAACTTTCTGTAAGAATTACTATAAAAATAATTTTCTACTAGTCAATATTAGAAAAGAAAAAATTTTTTCTTTTCTTTTAGTGGTAAATTTTTTAAAGTAGAAGGTGTCTTATTTCGTCGTTTAGCTTTGATTTAGGAGAATCTCATGGAGTCTTCATACCGCGTAAGGCTTAAATCATTTGAGTCTTCGCTTTCTAAAAAAGAAAAAATGATAGCTTCCTATATTTCTTCTCATTCACGCGCGGCTTCGCAAATGACCATTAATGAGATGGCACAGACCCTTGGAATGGCCGATTCCACGATTTTTAAATTCACTAGAAAACTTGGCTATACAGGATTCAAAGATTTTCACAATGCACTGATTTCTGAAGAATTTGATCCTGCAATTTCAATTCATGAAAACATTTCTGACACCTCTTCCCCACTAGGCGTGGCTGTAAGCGTTTTTAACTCCTCAATTGATTCCCTCAGTCACACTAAAGAGATGCTTGAGTCCGAAAATCTTGAAGGCGCAGTTAGCTTGATTGTTTCCAGCAAAACTGTGTTTCTTTTTGGACTTGGTGGAAGCAATATTATTGCTGCAGACGCCTATCACAAGCTGCTCAGATCGCCTCTCAACGTAAAATATGCGTCCGATTATCACCTGCAGCTCATGGAGGCCAGCCGAGCCACAAAAGATGACTGTGCAATCATTTTCTCTCACACCGGTAGATGTAAAGAGGCTATTCAACTTGCCGATTTATTCCAGCAAATTGGCGGTCGTGTGTTAGTCATTACCAGTGATAGAAATTCTCCTCTGGCGAGAAGAGCGGATGTCACGTTACTAACTATCTCAGAGGAAACATCATTTAGATCAGAGTCTCTGGCATCAAGAATTGTTCAGCTGGCTCTCATCGACTCTCTCTATACGTCAGTAATGCTTGCAAATCCACGAAAATCCAAAAGCTCACTACAGAGCATTCGTGATGCGATTGAGCTGACGAGATAGCTTTACTAAACTCACTGCACAAACGTAGGTTGTGTCCCAAAAAGTGGTGTAAGAGAGCATTTCAGTCATTTAAAAGAAGTGCGGTTATTTCCTAAAATATAGTCACCACAACCAATTCAGAAAGGAAATAACCGCAATGCAAACTCTACACGAAACTGAACTGTCCTACACCCAAGATCACAAATTAGATCTTAACGGTATGGCACGAACACTGCTTGAAGACTTAGTAAATACCGTAATGGTCGATGTGATATAAAAAGCAACACGGAGGCTGCATAACAACCTCCGTGTTTTCTAGCTAGTTAAATGCTTTTAATTAATTCCCTGAAACCCAAACGTCCTTAGTCCAATATACTGTATGACCCTTAGTCTGAGTTTCACCAGCATTGAAACCACGACCAATATTGCCAGGAAGAACACGCTTACGCCCAGTCTGCTAAGTAAATGCTTGGTGCTGTGCGTTGTCGTAAGCGCCATTGTAGGCCTATGGGTCACTACCTTGTTTTTTGTTGTTACACCAACAATGAGAATTCTAAATATCATTTTTGCATCAAATAGCGTTTTGCTCGCACTTAACTCAACATCGTAGCGTTCATTACTATTTTGATAGATTTATGAAAACATACGCTATTACCAGGTAGAAGCATCTACGTCTTATAATCATTATCGATAGCTAAATGTATAACTTTTAACAATTTCAAAGAAAGGTTTCTCCGATGATTTACGATAAAGAAACTTCTTTTGAAGAAGCTGTCATCACCGTGCTGAAGCAGCACGGATGGGACGATGCGGACGGCGTCCTGCGCTACCCCACCGAGCAGAACCTTATCGAGA
>CALBBS010000094.1 GCA_937926845.1 uncultured Atopobium sp.
GTTTGCCGTCTCGTGGAAGCGACGGCGGATGGCGCGCGCCTCTTCAGCGGAAGAATCTACGGCGTAATCGCGAATCATCAGGTTATAAGCCTCGTCGATGCCACCCAAATATTCCTCACGCTGCATAGCGGTAGTTTTGCCTTCGCTACCCAGCTCCAAAAGACAAGCATCAAGCTGATCAGCGGCACTAAACAGAACCTCAAAGAGGTAGAAAATGCCTGCTACATCACCCAGAGTAACGTAGTTATCAAGCTCAAGAGCAGTCAGGCGAAGAAGTGCGCGATCAAGCTGCTGGCGCGTATTTTGCATGGCAACCGAAAGCTGGTTGACAGTAGACATAATGGCTGGTACCGACTTCAGCGGAATAACATGACCATCAACGTAGACCGTAATCAACGAGCGGCGAGAAGACACAGCAATCACAATAGACTTGGTGAGCAAACTCATGCGAGCAGCAGTACGGTGGCGAGTGCCTGTTTCTGCAGTTGGAAGCGTTGCATCAGGATTGAGATGGAAGTTGGCACGCAGAATTCTGGTGAGGTCTTTGTCCACCACCACAGCACCATCCATCTTGCAAAGCTCAAACAATCGATTTGCTGTAAAAGAAACATCAAGTTTGAAACCATCTCCGCCCGCAGCAAGGACGTTTTCTGTATCTCCCACGCAAATGAGGGCGCCCAAGCGGCCGGCGATAATCATGTCCAGTGCAACGCGAAGCGCTGTACCAGGGGCAGTCATCTTCAGAGCGGTGGCAATACGGTCCTCGTTTTCTGTTGCGCTTGGATCAAGTTGCGTTGGCTCCATGGCTCTCCCTCAATTACTTGCAGCTTACAGGCTGCGTTTTGCGATCTGGTACGTTTACGGCTTCAATTTGTTTCAACATTTCAAGTATACGGTTTTGTTGCCGGCGCGTGTAGTGACGGTTTGGAGAAGACGGGTTTCTCGCCAAGAGCTTCTGTCAAGAGAACTGTGCGTTTTAGCTGCGATACAAAAAGACCCGAGGCAGAACCTCGGGTCGGAGTTTCTTACTCGGCGGAGGACATTAGGTCGGACGAACCGCCCGCGCTACCCTGTGGCAGCGAGGATGGTCCCATGCTGACATCCATCTGATCAAGCTGTGCCATTGTCTCTTTCTTTCGAGGCTCAGGGATAACACCTGTGGTCTTGGTGAACACAAGCTTCTTACCCTCAGCGTCAACATCAACAGAAACAATGTCTCCGGCAACCCACTGACCAGAGAGAAGCTCCTCAGACAGAGGGTCTTCAATCATCGACTGGATGGTGCGGCGCAGCGGACGAGCGCCGTAGACAGGATCAGTTCCGTCTTTGGCAATCAGGTCTTTTGCTGCCTCAGTGAGCTCAATGGACATACCGTTGGCAATCAGGCGATCGCGCAGCTCAAGAACCATGAGGTCAACAATGCCGCGAAGCTGCTCTGCAGAGAGCGACTTGAAGACAACAATCTCGTCCACGCGGTTCAAGAACTCTGGGCGGAATCCACGCTTGAGCTCAGACATAACACGGCTGGTAATCTCTTTGTCGGAGAGACCCTTAGAACCCTCTGACGAGAAGCCCATGGTGTTGGTGCGGGCAATCTCGCGAGCGCCAATGTTAGATGTCATGATGACAACCGTATTGGAGAAGTCCACGTGACGACCTTGGCCGTCAGTCAAGCGGCCCTCGTCCAGAATCTGCAACAAGATGTTAAAGACGTCTGGATGTGCCTTCTCAATCTCATCAAAGAGCAAGACAGAATATGGACGCCTACGAACAGCCTTAGTGAGTTCGCCGCCCTC
>CALBBS010000095.1 GCA_937926845.1 uncultured Atopobium sp.
TCAGAAACTACGGTGCGAACACGGCTGCCCTTAGGACCAACGCAAGCACCAACTGGATCAAGGCGCTCGTCAACGGAAGAAACAGCAATCTTGGAACGGACGCCAGCCTCACGAGCAATAGAGCGGATGCTTACAACACCATCATAAACCTCTGGAACCTCAAGCTCAAAGAGACGACGGATAAGATCTGGATGGGTACGAGAAACAACAATTGGTGGACGCTGACGCTCACCACGAACTGCTGGCTGAGTTGCATTAGGATCGCGAACGTCTACGATAATTGCCTTAATGCGCTGGTTGTGAAGGTAACGCTCGCCTGCTGGACGCTCATCGCGCTCATCAGGGAAACGACGCTGATCAAAGTGTGGAAGCTCTGCCTCAACACCCTCACGAATCTTAATGATGGTGAAATCAGGAGTGGACTGAAGAACAGTACCTGTGATGATGTCACCAATGCGGCCACGGAACTCATCATAAATCTGAGCACGAGCGGCATTGCGCACAAGGGTCTTAATCTCTGCCTTAGCATGCTGTGCAGCAATACGGCTGGTATCTGGAGGAGTTACGTCTACCTCGTCAAACTCAGTGTACTCACCAGTCTCCTCATCTGGCTCACCCTTAGGGACAAGCTCATAGACGTAGACACGACCAGTAGCCCTATCAATGGTGACACGGGCGCCAAAATCAAGATGGAGGACGTCAGCATAGCTTTTTGCCAGAGACTGCTCCAAACGGTCCAGAAGATACAACTCATCGATGTGCTTCTCCTGGCAAAGCAACATCAAAGCTTCCATCATTTCAGATGCCATGAATAATCCTCTCTATCTACTTCTTGGCTGAGGCCGAGAAATCAAAAACTGGTTTAATAACGCACTTCTTTAACTCAGACAAATCAACAGTACAGACCTCATCTTCTGTCTGGATTGAGATAGTTGTACCCTCAATGCCCAAGAGTTTGCCGGTAAATTTACGGCGTCCCTCTGTGGCGGTAGTCTGAAGCTGAATCTCTTCTCCTGCAAAGCGCTCAAAGTCTTTTGCACGACGAAGTGGACGAGCCATACCTGGAGAAGAA
Source organism: uncultured Atopobium sp. (assembly GCA_937926845.1). Taxonomy (GTDB): domain Bacteria; phylum Actinomycetota; class Coriobacteriia; order Coriobacteriales; family Atopobiaceae; genus Lancefieldella. The sequence goes on from CALBBS010000095.1 coordinate 1,073, forward strand.
ACCTCCAAGGTAAATGATGCTGGAAATGGATCAAGCTCATCTATGGTCTCTGAGATCCATGATGTTTCTTGAGCAACTTCATCAAGAGAAATGGTCTCTGCTGTCTCATCATCATGGTCAATTCTAACTCTGACCACGGGATTCTTTGAAGAACCGAC
>CALBBS010000096.1 GCA_937926845.1 uncultured Atopobium sp.
CTTCAAGTTCCAGCTCTTCTAGCTCCAGCTCTTCTAGCTCCAGCTCTTCTAGCTCCAGCAGCTCCAACAGCAGTTCTAATTCTGGTGGTGGGTCATCATACTCCGGCGGTGGCGGTGGCTACCCAGCTGCAGGCGGTGGCGTTGCTACAGCTTATGCTTGCATTGGCTATCCATACGTTTGGGGCGGAGCTTCTCCTGCTTCTGGCTTTGACTGTGGTGGTCTAGTCTACTACTGCTTCCTCGGCTACCGTGCAGGTACCGCAGGAACCATTGGCCGTGCTATTCGCGCTGCTGGTAACTGGCATGATTCCATGGATGAGCTTAACTATGGCGATATCATCTTTACTCGTGCAGGCTATGAGCACGTTGGAATCTACATTGGCGGTGGCCGCATGATTCACGCTGCTAACGAGTCTGTTGGTGTTATCGAGGGTCCTGTTTATGCTTGCTATGGTGGAGGACCATTCTCCGGCTAATCAATAGCCAGGCGTATCAGGCGCCCTCCGCTACGTACAATTTTTGTACAAATTTTAACTATACGCACGTAAAGTCGTACAATATCCAAGTACGCTTTACGTGCTTTTTATTAACCATAAACTGCTAGGGGAGATTGTGGCGCTTCATCTCAAACATAAGACAAACGTTATTGAGCGTCATTTTTCACGTAGGTTTCAGGTTGCTCTCATTGGAGAAGGCCTGCTTGTTGGCCTTATGGGTGGTGGCGTTGTTACGCTTTTCCGTCTCTGCCTTTCTTTTGCAGAAGCACAAATGCGCTCAATCACTGAATCAATTGCAGGTAATTGGCCTTATATGGCGCTTTGGTTTGGTGTTCTACTTATTCTTATGGTGATAGTTTGTTTGCTCATGAAGTTTGAGCCCTACACTGTCGGCTCCGGAATCCCTCAAACAAACGCTGAGGTTATGGGTTCTGCGGATATGCCCTGGTATCGAGTTCTTCCCATCAAGTTCATCCAGGGCGTTCTGGTAACCTTTGGCGGTCTTTCTATGGGTCGAGAAGGCCCAGCAGTCCAGTTAGGTGCTGTTTCAGGTAAAGCAGTCTCTAAGTTTCTTAAGCGCAAAAGGGGAGAAGAACGTCTTCTGGTAACCTGTGGCGCAGCTGCGGGTATGTCAGCCGCTTTTCATGCCCCTCTCACCGGCACACTTTTTGCTATCGAAGAGATCCAGAAAGAGTTTCATGCTCCACTGATTATCTCGGCAATGACCGCTTCAGTAGGCGCTGACTTCCTGGTTTCTAACGTCCTTGGTATGAAGCCTGTCCTTCAGCTTCCATACGTAGCGCCGCTGCCACACGTTGACTACGCCTTTGTACTTTTTGTAGGTTTTACCTGCGGTTTATTGGGCGCGCTTCACAATAAGGGAATGTTCTTTGCGCAAGACCTTTACAAAAAGATTAACAAGTTTGTGCCTTTCTCAAGGCTTGTTATTCCGTTTATGTTTGCGGGAATTATGGCTTTTACCTGGCCAGATCTTCTTTGCGGCGGTGACGCCATTATCGAGAAAATCAAAGAGCCAGCAACACTTACCGAGCTCATGGTTGTAGCGCTTTTGCTGGGCAAATATTTCTTTACCACAACCTGTTTTGCTGCAGGTACACCAGGTGGAACCCTCTTTCCAATGGTTGTCATGGGAACCCTTGTTGGAACACTATTTGCCCTGGTAGCTACCCATATTTTTGGTATTCCAATGGCATATGCACCTAACTTTATTGCCATGGGAGTTGCGGGTATATTTGCCGGAGCAGTGAGAGCGCCCGTTACTGGAGTTGTGCTCATATTTGAACTCACAGGCTCTCTTGAGGCCCTTATGTCCATGTCTGCTGTAGCGATAATCTCTTACGTTACCGCAAATATCCTGCGCGTCGACCCATTCTACGAGCATTTACTTGCAGAATTCTTGGCTACTCAGCAAGGGGAGTCTAAATCAACACTTGATTATGGCGAGAAAATCCTTCATGAGTTCACTATTGGCCAAGGAAGTCCCGTTGAGGGCAAATTGCTCCAAGATATCCCGTGGCCAGACAAAGTGAGAGTTGTAACTATTGATCGTGCGGGCTTAGAGATTATTCCAACCGGTCAAACTGAATTGATGGCGTTGGACAAGATTCTTGTAATTTTTGATGAGATATATGAAAGCGATGTCATGATTAAATTGAATGTCATGACTGACTCATCGGTATAGCTCTTATCGCTGTCGTACACGCTACAGTAAAGGAGAGGGGCACAAAATCCTTCTCCTTTTTCTTTAATTCATTAGTTTACATAATATCGATTATCAGACTTTTATATATTAGAACAGAATTTAGAGATCTTATACGTCTATATATCTAGAATACTTTATCTTGCATCGGCTTTCATACCCTACGTCTAATTACTTCAAAATTTGAGCCTTTGAGAGCCGTTTTAAGCCACGATCTTACTTTGTCATGAGTAATTACACCTCTAGTAATTTGAGTCTTACAAAGGTGCCTAGATTACATTGCTTTCTTGTTCGGATTTCTGTACTAACTACTTACAGACAAGTCAGCAATGCCAGATATTCGACATGCTCTACAATTTCTTTATATGTAGTAATTTGAATATCTAGATTCTATTTCTCTAATAAAATCTGCTTGAATTTATAAACTCTGTACGTCCATTTATTCGTCAAGATTTATTTTTACCTAGATACCTAAATAGCTTGATTTCAACTTTCTTAGAAGGTTGAATCTAATTAGCATTTCTTGTAACCAGTCCATCTGATTCATTTTTAACTTACTACTCCCCTTTTTTGATAAAAATAACCAATCTACCTGCATAAATACATAAAACTGCAGGTAAACAAGGTGTGATTGTTACAAAATACACAACTCATTGCTACAATTGCTCTATTAAATTTTAAGTAGACTATTAATCTTGAAACTCAAAGCTTAGGAAACCATATGAATATTGCTCTGATAAAACCAAGTGAAGAAAACAAAGCCCAGCTCATTGAGATGCTTGATGAGTGGAAACATGATATCGAGACAAATCATACAAATCCTTCTCCAAGAAGGATTTTTAGGTTTGATCACCATGACTTTACAAACTACCTAAAGCAGCTAGACGACAAGGAACCACTTCCAGCTGGCAGGGTACCTACAACAACCCTCTTTTGCTATGACTATGATAAAAACATCTTCGTCGGAGCAGTAAATATTCGCCATTATCTTAATGAGGGGCTTCTATATAGTGGTGGACACATTGGTGATGGAATTCGACCAAGTGAGAGAAGAAAAGGATATGCATCGGCAATGATTGCTCTTGCGCTGGAAGAATGTAAGAAACTTGGTATTGAGCGTGTTCTCATGTGCTGTCTCAAAGATAATATCGGCTCGGCAAAATCTATTATCAACAATGGCGGAATCTTAGAAAATGAAGTATTTGACGAGGACAATGCTCTTACACAAAGATATTGGATTGCTCTTTAGTGGTTCTTCTCATTTGTCTACGAGGCTTAATATACGTTGAAAAGTATTATATATCCCCATATTTCCACATGAAACAAAGGAGAGCCTAATGATTCAAGACGAGCTCTTTGCACTTCAAGATACAGAATATGCCGCTTTTCAAAGTAAACTCACACCCAATATCTCAAGAGAATCCATCATTGGTGTACGCGTTCCTCAACTCAGAAAGCTTGCTAAAAGGCTTGGAAAAAGCAAAGAAGCTCAAGAGTTTCTTCTCGCCCTCCCACATGCCTACTATGATGAAAACATGCTGCATAGCCTACTTGTTTCCGAGATTAAAGACTTTGACGATTGTGTCTCAGCGATTGATGCATTTCTTCCTTATGTCGATAACTGGGCTGTGTGTGACATCTTGTCGCCGTCAGTTTTCAAAAAGAATAACGCGCGTCTTTTGACTGAAATTCCAAGGTGGGCATCTTCGAGCCATGTATATACCTGTCGCTTTGGTATAGAGATGCTCATGACTCATTTTCTGGATGATGATTTTAACTCAAAATACCTTAATATTCCTGCGCAAATTCATTCAGACGAATACTACGTTAACATGATGATTGCCTGGTTCTTTGCAACGGCACTGGCCAAACAGTGGGACTCTGCTCTACCCTATCTTGAAAATAAAAAGTTAGACACTTGGGTGTTCAATAAAACAATTCAAAAAGCATGTGAAAGCTATCGAATTACCAAAGAACAAAAAACTTATCTTAAAAGTTTGAAATAGTACTTTAAAAATAGCTGATATAACTTTTAAATAGTCTATCTAATATTTAGGGGATCGAACAATTCGACCCCCTATCAAATATCTATCAAATATGAAATAAGAATTTATCCTTCAACAGGCTGTCCAAGATATGACGCTACAGAAGTTGCGGCAATAGCACCGTCTGCAGCAGCGGTAATAATCTGTCGTAGTGGCTTCTTATTGAGGTCTCCTGCAGTAAAGAGACCTGGTGTTTTAGTAGCCATACGCTCGTCAGCAAGGACATATCCCTGCTCGTCAAGGTCTACAAGGTCTGTGAGAAGCTCTGTTGAAGGAACGCGACCTACTAAGACAAAGACACCAAAGCTACCCTCATCAAAGGTCTCTGTGTGCTCTTCTCCCGTCTGGTTGTTGCGGAAGGTAATGGAAGTAAGCAAATCGTTACCATCAACTGCAGTAATGCTGGTCAGATAACGAATCTCTGTCTTAGGATTCTCTTCAAACTGCTTAATTGCGGTAGCGTTTGCTCTTAAGTGATCTTTACGGACAATAAGAGTTACTTTGTCAGCAAAGCGAGCCAGGAACTGAGACTCCTCTACAGCGGTGTTACCGCCGCCGATAACAAATACCTGCTTACCACGATAGAACATTCCGTCGCAGGTAGCGCAGTAAGAGACGCCCTTGCCGGTAAATTTCTCCTCATTGGTAAATCCAGCGTGGCGAGGGTTGGCGCCACCAGAAACAATGACAGCCTTTGCGTGATAGGTGCCTTCAGAAGTCTCTAACACAAAGAGATTAGTCTCTGGATCTTTAACGATTGAAAGGACATTAGCCATAACGATCTCTGCGCCAAGATCTGTAGCCTGTTTCTGAAGCGTATCAGTGATAGTGAAGCCATCAGTATTTGGCATACCAGGGTAATTCTCAACCTCAGTTGTGGTAATAACCTGACCACCAACGGCCTGTTTCTCCAGAACAACGGTGTCGAGAAGAGCGCGCTTTGCGTAAATTGCAGCTGAAAGTCCTGCAGGACCACCGCCAACAATAACAAGGTCTTTAGTAATAACGTCTGCCATGATTGGCTCCAATCGTATGAATCGTAACTGGCTTTGTTATACCCTACTGGTGACAATCATTATCAGTTAACATTTAAAATAAATTGTACGCAATCTATTCATACATAAAGAAGGAGACACGACAAGACCCTCATCTTGAACGTGTCTCCCCTAGTAGTTTAAAACTAGTTAGCGATGATGAAGTAAGCAACAAATGCAAGAGTTGCTACCCACATCAAAGGCTTAACCTTTTTAACATTGCCAGTTACAAGTGCAACGACAACATAGAAGATGAAACCAAAACCAATGCCATCAGAGATTGAGTAAGTCATTGGAATACCAGCGATAACCATGAATGCTGGGAAGCCCTCGAGAAGATCATTCCAATCAATCTCAGTGACCTCAGACATCATCAGGAAGCCAACAAGTACCAATGCACCACAGGTAGCTGCAGAGCTGACGATAGAGATGAGTGGAGCAATGAAGGCTGCTGCAATGAATAGAAGACCTGTAATAACAGAAGAAAGACCAGTACGGCCACCATCAGCAGCGCCAGATGCAGACTCGATGAAGGTGGTAATGGAAGATGCGCCAAAGAGACCACCTGCAGCTGCGGCAGCAGAGTCAACGATGAGAATCTGTTTAATGTCCTTAACGTTGCCATCCTCAGTAAGGAAGTCACCCTGCTTTGCGATAGCCATTGCAGAACCCATGGTATCGAAGAAGTCGGACATCATCAGAGAGAAAGCAAATACAAGTAGGACTGGAGTGGTCAGAGCTTTAACGATACCCATAACGCCATTACCATCGGTCAGGAATGGGGCACCAAAAGTACCAAAATCCAGACCAGAAACAACGCCAGTTGGAGTTGACGTTACGCCAAGCGGAATACCAATAAGTACCGCAAGGATAATGCCAATAAGTAGAGAGCCCTTAACACGAGCAGAGTAAAGAACAACTGTAGCAACAATAGAAATTACTCCAACGATAAAGGTTGGAGAGAAAATATCACCCAAAGCAACAAGAGTTGACTCATTAGCAATAATGATTCCGCTGTTCTTAAGACCAATCAGTGCAATAAAAAGACCTAGGCCAACTGAGATTGCGTGGCGTAGGTTTACAGGAATTGCATCCATGATAGCTTCACGAAGACCGCAAAGAACTAAAAGTAAAATTGCCATGCCCTCGATGAAGATTACTGCCATTGCTGCGTGCCAGTCTCCTCCAGCAATAGGAGTAAGGGAGAATGCAACAACAGCATTAACACCCATGCCAGATGCGCATGCAAGTGGACGATTAGAGAAAAGACCCATCAGGATGGTCATTACACCGCCACCAAGGCAAGTTGCGGTAATAGCTGCTGAAATTGGCACACCCGCAGCCGCGAGAAGAGCTGGATTTACTGCAATGATATATGCCATTGCGAGGAATGTTGTAATTCCAGCCCTAAATTCTTGAGCGGGAGTGCTACCACGCTCAGCCACCTTAAAGAACTTCTCCATTAAGCTCTTCCTTCCTAAAGAGACTTTTCCTTTATGCAAACGCCGCAGCGCTTATCACCAAAATAAGAAATTACTGAACGCCGCTTGAGCCAAATCCGCCAGTACCACGATCAGTCTGATCAAGTTCATCGACCTCGATAAGTTCTACGACAGGGACTTGCTGAATTACAAGCTGTGCAATACGCTCGCCTCGCTCAATATGAATAGTTTCTTTGCTATCAAGGTTAATAGCGCAAACTTTAAGCTCTCCACGATAATGAGCGTCAATAAGTCCTGGAGTATTTGCCATAGAAAGGCCTTTCTTAAGGGCAAGGCCACTTCTTGGCTGAACAAATCCTGCATAGCCATCAGGAATTGCAATAGCTAAACCAGTGGAAATAAGTTTGCGCTCAAAAGGAGCAAGATCAACATCTTCAGCACTTCTAAGATCTAATCCAGCATCTCCGGTATAAGCGTACGAAGGAAGTTCTACCGTAGGATCAAGGCGTTTAATAGGTAGCTGGATGTCAAAATTGCTCATTAATTCAGGCTCCTTAATTCTGCGCTAAATTCATCAACATCTTTAAAGTCTCTATAAACAGAAGCAAACCTAATGTATGCAACCTTATCAAGCATAACCAGGTTTTTAAGAACAATGCTTCCAAGGTCCTCTGATTTAATCTCATACTGACCTTTGTCTCTAATCTGAGACTCAATTCCATCGATAAAATGATCAAGAGAAGCAACAGAGATATCTCTCTTTACTGTTGCAGCAACAAGGCCTCTCATGAGCTTTTGTCGATCAAAAGGCTCCTTGTGACCGTCTTTCTTCACAACGGTGATAGGAATCTCTTCTAAGCGCTCATAGGTTGTAAAACGAAACTTACAGGACATGCACTCGCGACGCCTTCTAATGGCATCGTTATTCTCAGATGAGCGAGAATCAATAACCTTTGACTCTTCGTGACCGCATTTTGGACAACGCATGGAATCCCCTTTTTTCGTATAAAAGGAAGATACCATTTTACGCAGGTATTAAGTGTTATCAACAAAGAATTCCGAGAGAAATTTACATAAATATTTACTATTTAGATACAGAAGGAATCTCTAAAGTTTGTCCAGTTCTTAAAAGAGAAGAATCAAGATTATTTTTTTCTCTAATCCAGCTTACTTGTTGCTCTGTAGAGACGCCCTCAATAGGATTGCTCTCTGCAATTGACCACAGTGTGTCATTGCTATGAACGGTAATTGTTTGTGAAGCGCTATCCATTACAGATGTAGCAAATGAATTGAGAGCGGTTGTGCGAAGAAAAGAAACCGCAAACATCAAAACAAATGATGCAGTAATAATAAGGCCAGCAATAAAAGCTTCTTTATTTGTTAGCGTCTTGACGTAAGAAACTTCCTCACGCTGAGGTGCAACATATTCTTTCTTTGTTCCGCCTTCGATTACCTTAAATGCAGGCTTATAAGAAGCAAGAGCTGAAGTTCCGCTAACCTGGTACATCTTTGACTGGTACATACGCCTCATATCATTTCCTTCCGTAATAGTTTTTACGGAACTAGTTATATCTAATACACCGGACAAAAAGTCATGTCCGAACGTTTGTACTAATTATATTTAGTACGTTTGTTCGTGTCAAGAAAAAATAGAACATTCGTTTGATTATTTTTTAGAACACGTGTATTATTATTAAAAAGAAAAAGGAGGCTCATATGCCAAAGGGCAAACTCAGCAAGCGTCAGGCAGCAATTTATGAATACATCTGTTCTTACACAGATCAACATGGCTATCCCCCTTCAGTAAGAGAGATTGGCGCTGCTGTTAATCTTGCATCTCCTTCAACTGTCCACATGCATTTAAAAGTTCTTGAGCAGTTCGGACTTATTGATAGAGACCCAAAAAAGCCTCGTACTATGAAAATTGTTCCTCAGGCTTCTAACACTTCTGATACAGCAAAGCTTGCCCCCGTTACTCAAGACATAGCTAATAATGTGATTAGCCTTCCTCTTGTAGGACGTGTTGCTGCTGGTACTCCTATTCTTGCTGAGCAAAACGTAGAAGAATCTCTATCTCTTCCAACTAGCATTGTTGGGGATTCAAGTTCTTTCATTCTTCGTGTTCGCGGAGAATCAATGATCAATGCTGGTATTTTTGACGGCGATTATATTGTTGTAAAAGAGCAGCAAGATGCCCATGATGGAGAAATTGTTGTTGCTCTTATTGATGATTCTGCAACAGTTAAAACGTTCTACAGAGAAAACGATCGCATTCGTCTTCAACCAGAAAATGACTTTATGGAGCCAATCTACGTACAGAATCCTGTTATTTTAGGTAGGGTTACTGCACTTATTAGATCAATTTCATAGTCATACTATGGGTGTGCAATTAGAACAATCCAAAGGTAGAGTAACTTTTTTTGATACTATTCGAGGAATCTCAGTGGTATCAATGATACTGTTTCACTTTACCTATGATTTGTTTTTTATCTCTCATATTAAGCTTACGTGGTTTACTCCTTTAGTCATGCAAATTTGGGTGCCTTCAATTTCATATCCCTTTATTTTTATTGCTGGCTGCATGTGCGCTTTTTCAAAAAATTCCTTTAAGCGAGCAGGTGTTTACGGTCTTGTTGCTCTTGCAATATTCGCAGCTACCACCTTTGCGAATATTGATACTCCTATTAACTTTGGAATCTTCTTCTGTATGGCTTCATGCACCTTTGTAGAAGCCCTTATTTCACGTTTCGCTATTCCGCCCAAAGGGTATGCAGCGGCAATTCTTTTTCTTTTGTTATTTGTTATCTGCATTCCAATTTCTGCTGGTCACATTGGTATAGGTAATATGGTTTTCTCGTTACCTAAAGAGTTGTATCAAACACCGTATTTAGCCTGGGCGGGATTTCCTTCTCCATCTTTTTCATCTGGAGATTACTATCCATTG
>CALBBS010000097.1 GCA_937926845.1 uncultured Atopobium sp.
CGTCTGGCATTTAAGCCAGAAGATTATTGGGTTATTTCTGGTGTTGCTGCTCCAGAAGATGATGCGGAAGCAACTTTCAAGATGGTTCACCAGACCGCAAGGTTCTGGAATCAGGCTGAAGCTGATGCAGCTTACGCCGTTGTTAAAGATCAAACGCAGGCAACGGTTGTCCAGATTGAATCTCGTAGCAGAAAGCAGCAGCCACCAGCTCCGTTTAACACTACGTCGCTGCAGGCAGCTGCAGCTGCAGAGGGTATCTCGCCAGCTAGAACTATGCGTTTGGCAGAGTCTCTGTACATGGACGGCTTGATTTCATACCCTCGTGTTGATAACACCGTTTATCCAAGTTCGCTTGACTTGAAGGACTGTGTCCGTACGCTGTCTGCAGTTCCTCAGTATGCTCCTACCTGCAAAAAGCTTTTGGGCCAGCCAAAGCTTCATGCCACTCGTGGCAAGCAGGAGTCTACTGACCACCCACCAATTTATCCAACAGCAGCTGCAAATCCAGATGCTTTGCAGCCTCAAGCCTGGAAGCTCTATAACTTGATTGCTCGAAGGTTCCTCGCAACCCTTATGGGTCCAGCTACTATGAGCGGCACTAAGATCACCCTTGATGTTGCTGGTCAGCCCTTTGTTGCAAATGGAACCGTACTGGCTGAGCCAGGCTTTAGAGAGATTTATCCTTTTGGCCTTAAGAAGGATGACCAGATTCCTGATGTTGGTGAGGGAGAGATTGTCTCTATTCAGTCTTTGTCGCTTGATGCTAAGCAGACAGAGCCACCTGCTCGTTATAGCCAGGGCAAGCTTATTCAGGAGATGGAGAAGCGCGGTCTGGGTACAAAGTCTACTCGTGCCTCCATTATTGATACGCTTTACCAACGTAAATACCTCAAAAATGATCCCGTTGAGCCAAGCCAGCTTGGCATGGCAATTGTTGATGCGCTCTCGCAGTTTGCACCACACATTACCTCGCCTGATATGACAGCAGAGCTTGAGTCCGATATGACAAGCGTTGCCGAGGGCAAAGATACGCGTGATGGCGTTGTTACGCACTCACGAGCTTTGCTTGCAGGCATGATTGATACGCTCATTGACCACAAAGAAGACCTGTCCGAGGCTATTGCAGATGCGGTTACTGCTGACGCAAAGGTAGGAACCTGCCCTAAGTGCGGCAAAGACTTGGTTGCTAAGAGCTCTCTGAAGACTCGTGGAAGCTTTGTGGGTTGCATGGGTTGGCCAGACTGCGATGTTACCTATCCACTGCCTCAGGGACGCGTTGAGCCGCTTGAGGGAGAGGCTGGTGTCTGTCCAGAGTGTGGTGCTCCTCGCGTAAAGGTCCAGCCGTTTAGACAACGTGCCTATGAGACTTGCATCAATCCAGCTTGTCCTACCAATGCGGAGCCAGATCTTATTGTGGGCGAGTGCCCAACCTGTAAGGTAAATGGCACGCATGGGGATCTGGTGGCTCATAAGTCAGAGCGTACGGGCAAGCGCTTTATTCGCTGCACCAACTACGAGGAGTGCGAGACCAGCTATCCTCTGCCTGCTCGTGGAAAGCTCGAGAAGACCGATGAGGTCTGCCCAGATTGTGGCGCTCCTATGGTGGTTGTTACTACTCAGCGTGGTCCTTGGAAGCTCTGTCCAAACTATGACTGCCCTGGTAAAGAAAAGAAAACTGCCCCGCGTAGAGGCGCTCGTAAGAGTACTAAGAGCACCAAATCCACCAAGGCAGCAAAAAAGTAAACGTATGACGGTGCATCGAGAGGTGCACCGTTTTCGGAAGAACGAGCGTCCCTCTCCAACGCCCGCTCCGTACGTATTTTTACCCATTTTTGAGCACTTTTCATGTGGAAATGCGCAAAACCTTTAGAATATTTATGGCGAGAAACACAATCTGCCTGTATCGTGAGATAGTTAAGAGGGAGGGAAGCATGAACAAAAACACACGTACATCACAAGGCTTGTTTATCACGCTTGAAGGCGTTGATGGCTGTGGTAAGTCAACACAAGCTTCTCTTCTGCGAGAAGACCTTGAAGCTCTTGGCTTTGATGTGGTCTTTGTTCGTGAGCCCGGTGGAACTGCTATTTCTGAGCAGATTAGAGGCGTGGTACTTAATCCAGAAAACGGCATGATGTGCGATGAGTGTGAGTTGTTGCTCTATGAAGCAAGTCGTGCCCAGCTGGTAGGAGAGGTTATCCGACCAGCTCTAGCTGCGGGCAAGATTGTTCTGTGCGATCGTTTTTACGATTCTACTTTTGCCTATCAAGCAGCTGGTCGCGGTCTTGATACAGACCTCGTTCATCGTGCAAATCGCTTGGGAAGCTGTGGGGTTTCTCCTGATAGAACCCTTGTTTTTATGCTTGAGCCAACGGTTGCACATGCGCGTGCTACGCAAAATGACGCCGATAGACTAGAAGCAGAAGGTGTTGCCTTCCAGGAGCGTGTTTTTGCTGGTTATAGGCAGCTTCTGCAAGATGAGCCAGAGCGCGTAAAAGCTGTTGATGCAGACGGCACAATTGATGAGGTTCGCGCACGTACTCGTCAGCTGTTAGCAGATCTTATTCCTGGTATTTGTGAGCTTGGTGAGTGATCTGTTTATGACTCAAGAGAGCGCACATACTACTCAGAACACCTATCCACTTCCTCAGGCACTTACCCGCCTTCAGGATCAACCTCAGGTTCAGAACTTGCTTGCACGCGCACTTCATGAGCACAAGCTTGGTCATGCCTATTTATTTGTAGGTGCTCCTGGCTCTGGTAAAGGCCTTGCAGCCAAGGCTTTGGCGCAGTGTGTTCTCTGTGCTCAAGGTGGCGACGCTGCCTGTGACGACTGCATTCGTATTTCTCGCGGTACTCACCCTGACGTGCACGTACTTACTCCAGCTTCCGCAAATGGCTACCTCATTGAGCAGATTCGTCAGCTCATCGCTGATGTTAGTCTGGCGCCTATGCGCTCAACTCATAAGATTTACGTGATTGACCGCGCTGATTTGCTCAGAGAAAATTCTGCAAATGCACTGCTCAAAACTATTGAAGAGCCACCTGCAGACACCATCTTTATTCTGTCTGCACGTTCTTCTTCTGCGGTGCTTCCCACCATTGTTTCTCGTTGTCAGGTAGTTGCGTTTAGAACACTCACTGACGCTGCTGCTAAAGCCGCTATTATGCGAGAGATTTCCGCCACAGAGCAGGAAGCTCGTATTGCGCTTGCAGCAACAGGAACCCCTGGTAGAGCTGTGGAGTTTTTGCAGTCTTCTACGCGAAAAAACATTCGCAGACAGCTCATTGATGTTTTTGGTAACCTGCTTAGAAATGACTCGTGGGATGTACTCACTTCCGCAAAAGAGCTGATAGAAGCTGCAAAAATTCCTCTAGGGGATGTAAGACGTGCCCAAGAAGAGGCGCTTGCTCAAAATGAAGACTTTCTTACCAGCGCTGCGTTAAAGCAGGTTGAGGCGGCAAATAAGCGAGAACTCACAGCGCGCGAGCGTTCGGGTATCATAGAAATGTTGGCAATTCTGGAATCGCTTCTTCGCGACGTACTGTTATGTTGCGAAGCGGTTGATGAAGAGATAGTAAATACGGATGCAGCAGGCATTATTGACCGTGTGGCATCTCAAACTCATACCCAGGGTGTTTTGGGGGCTCTTGCTGCGGTGCAAGAGGCTCAATACAACCTGGATCGCTCTGTTTCTCCCCAGCTAACCCTTGAGGTTATGCTGCTGCATATCAAGGAGGCACTTACATGCCCACCGTTGTCCCGGTGAAATTTGAATACGCCGCGCGCGACCTTTGGTTTGACCCAAAGGAGTCCGGCGTTCTTGAAGGTGACCACGTTATCTGCCAGACCGAGCGCGGTCTAGAGATTGGTCTTGCTGTTGCTGACCCTCGTGAGATTTCTCAGGAGGAGTTTGAGTACAAGACAAATAAAGCCGAGCTCAAAGACGTTGTTCGTGTAGCAACTGAAGAGGATCTATCTCGCGCAGAAGAGCTTGCCGCTAAGGGCGAGGCTGCGCTTCCTGTGTTCAGGAAGTTTGCTGTTCAAGAAGAACTTGAGATGAAGCCTATTGGTGTCGAGTACCTTTTTGATGGCGAGAAGGTCGTGTGTTACTTCTCGGCTGATGATCGTGTGGACTTTAGGCAGCTTGTTCGTGAGCTTTCCCATGAGCTTCACGAGCGCATTGACATGCGTCAGATTGGCGTCAGAGAAGAAGCAGCGGTTATCGGTGGTTATGGTCACTGTGGCCAAGAGCTTTGTTGTAGAAGGTTTGGCCTTTCTTTTGAGCCAGTTTCTATCCGCATGGCAAAAGAGCAGGATTTGCCTCTGAACTCCACTAAGATTTCTGGTGCGTGTGGCCGCTTAATGTGCTGCTTGCGCTATGAGTTTGAAGCCTATCGCGACTTCAAAAACCGTGCTCCAAAGCGCAATGCCGTCATTGAGACTCCTCTAGGCATGGCAAAAATTGTTGAGTACAACACGCCAAAAGAGGAGATTGCGCTTCGTCTTGAGAGCGGCAAGGTGGTACGTATTCCTCTTGCTGATATGGACACATCTCCTGCGGCACAGCAGAAGTCGGAAGACCTTGGCTGTTCTTGCAGGCCAGATAGTGTTTCTCGCGCTGCACTTGAGCGCCTTGAATCTGTTGAGGTTCAGATGGCGCTGGCAGAGCTTGATAGGGCAAACGGTCTGATTGTTGATGAAGAGCCAGAGATTAACCCTGACCTCTTTGTCACAGAGACTCCAAGGCGCAAGCGTGAACGCTTTGAGCAGAACTCTGCAAATAAGCAGGAAAACGTCAAGAATTCCGGTGCAAGAAATGCTCGAGAAGAACAAGGCGCTCAAAGTTCTTCTCGCACCCGCCGTGTAAGAACTTCAAAGAATGCTCAGGTCAACCCTGGTTCCAGCACTTTTGATGCTGCAACAGATACGCTTCGTCGTACCCGCCGCCGTCATCACGCAACGGATGAAGGTGCTGCAAATACTCAGGCTCCTCAGAAGAATGAGCAGGGTACAGCTCCTGCGCAGAAGCAACCTCAGGGTAAGCGTTTTAGAAGGACAGATGTTCCTCAGGGCGCACAGAGAACTGGTGAGGCTCAGGCACCAGTTCGTGCAAAGAGGACTCGTCGTCCAGGCGATAGAGCGGGCATGAAGACTCAGAGCGCTTCACAGAGTGCTCCACAGAATGCTTCTGGTTCTAGCGGTGCACCTAACGCTGCATCTAGAGATGCTCAGCCACAGAATGCTACGCGTCGTAGGCATAGAAGAGCTGGACGTGATGATCGCGGCCGCGGTTCAAAGGACAACGCGTAATGTATACGCTTAAGACTGAATATGCCTTTGACTCAGCGCATTTTCTTACCAACTACTATGGCAAGTGTGAGAACCTGCATGGCCATCGTTGGCACGTGACTGCCTGCATTTCAACTGCAGAGCTTGGTGAGTCTGGTACAGAAAAAGATATGGTTATGGACTTTGGTGTCTTTAAGCGCAAGGTCCGCGCATTGTGTGATTCCCTTGATCATACGTTTTTAATTGAGGAAGGATCTCTCTCTGAAAAGACACTGAGCTGTCTTAAAGAAGAGGGTTTCTCGCTTACCATTTTGCCTTTTAGAACAACAGCAGAAAATCTGGCAAAGTATCTCTTTGAGCAACTTGAGGCAGAAGGTTTGCCCGTCTCTTCCGTTGAGGTTGATGAGACCCCTAACAATTGCGCCATATATTCAAAAAATATGAAGTAACCTGTTGTTTTTTAAAGCTCGTGTGAGCAACATAACCTCGATGGGTATACTCTACGTATGTAGAGGTTTTATCTTTTATCGAGGTGGAATTTCATGGCTCACGGAGCATTGCGGGGTGTCAATTTAACCGGTTGGCTTACGCTTGAACCGTGGGTAACTCCTGAGCCGTTTGCACGCACAGGTTGCGTTGATGAGGCTCAGCTCATTAAAGCACTTGGTGTTGAGGCTTACCATAATTTGGTTAAAGCGCATCGTTCTTCATTTATTCAGAGTTCTGACTTTGTCAGCATTGCCGCACGTGGTTTTAATGCGGTAAGAATTTCTGTACCTTGGTACGTTTTTGATGAAGAAGCTGCTGGGACTCCATATGTAAGTTGCATTACTGAGCTTGATAGAGCTCTTGAATGGGCAGAAGAACTTGGCCTGCACGTTATTTTTGTACTGGCAGTAAATCCAGGTTTGCCTGATGGCTTGAATGACCAGCCAGGTGGTGCTCCGCGCACTAGAATTTCTGGGGAGAAATCTCTTTCTATTCTGCATAAGCTTGCCCTTCACTACGCTCACCGCAGCGGTTTTTATGGCATCGAGGTAGCCGATGAGGTTAAGCCTCGTGTGCGCAAGGGCTTTAAGCTCACAGATGGTATTCCTGGTCACTCGCTGAGAAACTATTATCGCCGTGCTTATGAGACCATTAGATCTGTAGCAGGAGAAGAGCCTGTGGTCATTCTTCCAGATGGTGGTTGGCCTCAGGGATTTAGGCGTTTTATGAGCCAGCAGGCCTATCAAAACGTTTGGCTTGACGCGCACCTTGATAAACCCTGCGAGGGAATTGATTGTTCGGGTCCTCGCGGTGTACAGCAGCTTATTGATAAAAACGAAGCGTATTTGAAGACTTCTGCTTCAGGCGGTCTGCCGGTCATGGTGGGTAAGTGGTCAGCATCACTGCCAAGTATTGATGGCGCTATGACGGCAGAGGGAAGAATTGCGCTTGAGCGCATTTACACTTCCGGTCAGCTCAAAGTGTACAATACGTGTCCTGCATGGTTCTTCCAGACTTGGAAGACCTCCGCATTTTTGGCTGCATGGGACGCACGCGTTGCGCTTGCAACGTTTGAGAGGGGAATGCTCGAGTAATGACAGAATCTACTCTTTTAGCAGGTAAACTGTCTATTGTGGGCACGCCTATTGGTAACCTTTCGGATGCGTCACCGCGCGTTAAAGAAACGCTTGCAGCAGCGGATGTCATTTTATGTGAGGACACGCGCGTGACCTCAAAGCTCCTCTCGGCATTTGACATTCATGTGCCACTGCAGCGCTGTGATCAAAATATTATTGAGTCGCAAATTGAACCAACGTTAGAGAGGCTTCGCGCGGGTCAGCGTGTTGCGTTCGTGTCAGATGCCGGCATGCCAGGCATCTCTGACCCAGGTCAGCATTTGGTAGATGCGGCGCTTTCAGAAGGACTTGCTACGGAGGTTATTCCGGGACCTTCTGCGGTGACCTGCGCACTTGTTGCATCGGGACTGGTAAGTGAGCATTTCTTCTTTGAAGGATTCTTGCCCAGAAAACACGGGCAGATTGTTCAGCGCTTACAGCAGCTTGCATCAATTCCGGGCACTATTGTGCTGTATGAGTCTCCGTTTAGAGTGCTTGCAACGGTCGAAGCCATAGCCGAGGTGTTTCCAACCAGGCAGGTGGCTCTTGTCAGAGAGCTTACTAAGCTGCACGAAGAAGTGGTGCGTGACGTGGCGCCTTGTCTTGTTGAGACACTTGCTGCAAAAGAGAACCTCAAAGGCGAGTGTGTTTTGGTCATCGCGGCTCCCACAGAAGAAGAGCTTGCCTCTGCATCATCGCAGGCAGAAGGAGAGTCTCAGCTCTCGCTTGAAGATGCAATAGAGGCTGGTCTTGCTGCTGGTACTAGAAAATCAGCCCTGGCCAAGGAGCTTGCTCAGAAGTTTGGTATTGCGCGTGACGAGGCATACCAGTCAATTCTTGCTCACGAGGCATAATCACCATACCAACACAAGTGCGCCCAGCATTTGCTCTATACTGGATAAGTTATTGCAACTTACACAAAGGGAGTCATTATGCCCGAGGCCAAGCCGTCATACTTTATTACTACCCCAATTTATTACGTCAACGCAAAGCCACATCTGGGAACTGCGTACTGCACCCTGCTTTGCGATATTCAGGCTCGCTTTAGACGCGCTGCTGGTTACGATGTATTTTTCCTCACCGGTATGGACGAGCATGGCGAGAAGGTCGCTCTTGCTGCAGCTGATCACGGTTTGTCTCCACAGGCATGGTGTGACTCGCAGGTTCCTTTCTTCAAGGGACTCTATGAAGAGCTCAACATCTCATATGATGACTTCATCCGTACTACCGATGAGCGCCACGTAAAAGCTGTCCAGTATCTGTGGGAGCGCATGCGTGAGGCTGGCTTCATCTATAAGGGATCTTACGATGGCTGGTATTGCATCCACGAGGAGACCTTCTTCACCGAGACTCAGGTAGAGAAAGCAGATGAAGAGGCTGGTTGCAAGGGCACACATCTCTGCCCAGATTGCCACCGTGAGCTTGAGCGTGTCTCTGAGGAGTCTTGGTTCTTCAAGCTCTCTGCATTCCAGGATAAACTTCTTGAGCTCTATGCTAAGCACCCAGATTTTATTGAGCCAGACTTCCGCGCAAATGAGGTTCGCAGTTTTGTTGAGTCTGGCCTTCAGGATATTTCTGTATCCCGTACTAGCTTTGATTGGGGCGTTCCAGTTCCTTTTGATGAGTCTCACGTAACCTACGTCTGGTTTGACGCTCTTCTCAACTACTACACTGCTGTTGGCTATGGCGATGACAGTCCAGAGGCTGCTGCCATGAGAAAGCGCTTCTGGCCAGCTCAAATGCACGTTGTTGGCAAGGATATTATCCGTTTCCACTGCGTTATTTGGCCTGCAATGCTTATGGCCCTTGGTGAGGCTGTTCCTGAGCACATTTTTGCTCACGGTTTCTTGAACGTCCGTAATTCGGAGACTGGCGTTGTTGAGAAGATGAGCAAGTCCCGTGGAAACGCCATTGCACCTCAGGACGTTTTGGACCTGCTGGGTGTTGAGGGTTATCGCTACTACTTCATGACCGACGTAACCCCTGGCGAGGACTCTGGCATTTCTTTTGAGCGCATGGAGCAGGTCTATAACGCCGACCTGGCAAATAGCTGGGGTAACTTGGTTTCTCGCGCCCTTAATATGAGCGATAAGTACTTTGAGGGCGTCACTCCAACCTTTGATGGTTCTTCCGTTGCTGCAGATCACCCACTGCGTAAGCTGGCTGAGGGCATCTATGACCGTTATGCTGCTTGCATGGAGAAGATGGATTACGTGGGCGCTAAGAACATCATCATGGAGCTTGTCCACGCAGCTAACCACTACATTGAGGATGCCGCTCCTTGGACCGTAGCTAAAGACCCAGAGCGTGCTGCAGAGCTTGCGGAGATTATCTATACGCTGCTTGAGTCTATTCGTATTTGCGCACATCTCTTTATGCCATTTATGCCAACTACGTCTGCAGAGGTTCTGCGCCGTATGAGCCTTGATGAGGCAGAGATTACCTCTACTAATACCCGTAGCGAGTGCGTATGGGGCAAGCTTCAGGGCGGCCTGGCTGTCTCTAAGGGAGACGCTCTGTTCCCACGTCTTGCAAACAAGTAATCGTGTCGGAGAGCGCATCGCATCAAACATCGTGGCTTGCTAATCAGCGCGCCACTAAAGAAACGCTGGAACGTTTTGGCCTTGCCACCAAATACAGGCTTGGCCAAAACTTCCTGGTACAAGACCATGTTATCGAGAAGATCGTTCAGCTTGCAGAGGTTCAGCCTACCGACGTGATTGTTGAGGTTGGGCCCGGCCTGGGTACCCTTACGGTGGCCTTGCTCGACAACGCCCGTGCGGTTTGCTCGCTTGAAGCAGACT
>CALBBS010000098.1 GCA_937926845.1 uncultured Atopobium sp.
GACGTGCGAGGATGGGCGTGGTCGCGAACGTGCTGGTGCCAAAAGCGCTTTGAGTTACGCCAAAGTGGTAAAAAATCCGTTTAGTTGGAAGTTTCATTTTTCTGCATACAGTGTTTGCCCAGATAAAAGTTTTTTGCGCGGTAAAAAATCGTCTTAGTTGGAGATAAATTGGCTAATTTTCAATTTTCATTTCCAACTAAACGGATTTTTTACCTTTTTCGGCACATAATTTTGAGGGCAAAAATTACGTATTCACAGAAATGAATTTAATAGAACAAATATGCAGAATTATGAAATAGGACAGTGAAATTGCACGGCAAGCCTCCGGGAGGACGCCAGAACAACAAATCTTGCACAGATTTCCTATGTGATTTCAAATCGGTCAGATTACTTGCGCCATTTCCGGGTATGGAATTCATACTTTTTCGCGAAGGAGTGCTATGGATTACTGTCTTTCGTACTTTTCAGCGTTTAATTTATTGATGAGTTCCTCTAGGCCGTTTGTTTCGATGTCCGCATCAAATGGCATGGTCAGAGCGCCACTTGTTCCCGAGTCTACACCTGGTGCAGCTATGGAACGAGAGCTTGCCGTCTACTATGGACATCTGCCAGAAATACAAGGCGTGCGTCTCCATCAGGAGCTTAATAGTAAGGTTGACCTGCTAATTCGTGATCTGAATTCTGCGTCTACAAGAGAAAACGTCGCGCTTCATATCTGTAATTCAAAGGTTCCGCCATCGTCGCTTCTGCCCATAGGTGCTGACTTAAAAGGATTTGTTACTTCCCCAGAATTTACTTATTTGCAGATTGCTTCAAAGCTTGATTTTATTGGAACAATCCTTGCAGGTAGTGCCCTGTGTTCCGATTATTTTTTGAATCAGGATGGCCATGGTGGAGTTTCGCAACGCCAAAATGGCCCTCTGACAAATCGCGCTGCGATTGCAAAGTTTCTTTCCACGCAAGGAAGAAAGCGCGGCATCATCCCAGCTAAACGAGCACTTCAGCACATCGTAGAGAAAGCTCGGTCGCCCCGAGAAGCCTCACTTGCACTCCTCCTGTGCCTTCCGTATAACCTTGGTGGCTTTAACCTAGGAACTGTCGAGCTCAATAGGCCAATCGAGCTTGAAAATCGATATGGCGAGAAAATCACTCGAATTCCTGACTTAACCATTCAGCTCAAGGACAAAAGAAAGAAGCAAGCAACGGTGCTGCTGGATTATGATCCAGCGGTAACGCATGCTGGCGGCCAAAGAGTCATGCGAGACTTGGACAGAGAAAACGAGCTGGTAACGGGCGTGCAATGCCCACATTTTTCGGTTTCTGGAGAGATGTTAAAAAGTTTCTCAAGCGTTCAAGGTTTGGTCCGTCAGATTCGCGAGTCTACAGGAATAGTCGCACGTGACACAACTATTTCTGATCTTGAAGATCGTCAACGAGCGTTGTGGATGCGGCTATTCAAAGCCAGGTAGTTAAGCCAGGTAGTTATGCTGGACAGCAAAACTAGGTAGCCGCGTCCTTTACGTTGTGCTTGCCGTACAATAGAGAAGCATAAACCGCTCATAATCGCACAGCCAGAAGGAGAAAATCGTGGAAGTTAACGGCCTTATCGACCATACAAATTTGAAGCAAAACGCAACCGCTGAGGACATCAAGAAACTTTGCGCCGAGGCAAAGCAGTACAAGTTTGCGACCGTCGCAATCAATTCTTGCTGGGTTTCCCTGGCTCACGCCGAGCTCGAGGGCTCCGGAGTTGGC
>CALBBS010000099.1 GCA_937926845.1 uncultured Atopobium sp.
TGTGACCGACCTTGCTCGTCAGGGAAAGCTTGATCCAGTTATTGGCCGTGTCGAAGAGATTCGTCGTACCATTCAGGTTTTGAGCCGACGCACCAAGAACAATCCTGTTCTTATCGGCGAACCTGGTGTTGGCAAGACCGCAATTGTGGAAGGCCTGGCAGAGCGCATTGTTTCTGGCGACGTTCCAAGTACCTTGCGCGACAAAGAGCTTGTTGAGCTTGACATGTCTGCCCTGGTAGCAGGCGCAAAGTATCGCGGTGAGTTTGAGGACCGCTTGAAGAGCGTGGTAAAAGAGGTGGCCAAGTCTAACGGCCAGATTATCCTCTTCATCGACGAGCTCCACACCATCGTAGGCGCTGGTGCTTCCGAGGGCTCTATGGACGCTGGTAACATTTTGAAGCCAGCACTTGCTCGTGGCGAACTCCGTGCAATTGGTGCTACTACGCTGGACGAATACCGCAAGTACATCGAGAAGGACGCTGCTCTTGCACGTCGTTTCCAGACCGTACTTGTCTCTGAGCCTTCTGTTGAAGACACCATTTCTATCCTGCGTGGTCTTAAGGAGAAGTACGAGCAGCACCACCGCGTTCGTATTACGGACTCTGCTTTGGTTGCAGCAGCGGATCTCTCTAACCGATACATTTCTGACCGATTCTTGCCAGATAAGGCAATTGACCTGGTAGATGAGGCAGCATCAAGGCTTCGCATGGAGCTTGATTCTATGCCAGCAGAAATTGATGCGGTTGATCGTCAGCTCACTCAGATGCAGATTGAAGAGCAGGCTCTGATGAAGGAAGAAGACGCTGCTTCTAAGGAGCGTCTGGAGAGCCTTCGCGCAGAAATTGCTACTACGCAGGAGAAGCTGGATGGCATGAAGGCCAACTGGCAGAACGAGCGCGGTGCAATTGACCTGGTACAGGACTTGAAGTCCCAGATTGAGGACGCAAAGACGCAGATGGAGCGCGTGACCCGCGAGGGTAATTTGGCGCAGGCATCTGAGCTTCGTTACAGCACTATTCCAGAGCTTGAGCGTAAATATGATGAGGCAGAAAAAGCCCTTCTCGCCAAGCAGGAAGACGGCGGAATCCTCAAGGAAGAGGTCACCACGGACGAGATTGCCGAGGTAGTTTCTTCGTGGACTGGTGTTCCTGTGTCCAAGATGATGCAGGGCGAGATGGACAAGCTCAAGAACCTTGAGGACCAGCTTCACCTGCGTGTTATTGGTCAGGACGATGCTGTTTCCGCAGTTGCTGCAGCAGTCCGTCGTTCTCGCGCAGGCCTCGCAGATCCAAACAAGCCTCTGGGCAG
>CALBBS010000100.1 GCA_937926845.1 uncultured Atopobium sp.
TGAAGCTTCAGCTATTGCTGGGGTGAACCCAAACTCTTTGCACTCGCTTGGTCGTCAAGCAGCGCGAGAGCTTGATGGTGCTCGTGGTGTTATTGCACGTGCGGTAGGCGGTAAATTTAGGGCCCCTGACGTGGTCTTTTGTTCCGGCGGAACTGAAGGTAATAACCTCTCTGTACTTGGTATTGCAGAGGGCGTCCGCAATAAGGATCACAGGCGCAATACGGTGGTTTTCTCTGCAATTGAACACGATTCTGTTTTGGACCTTGCACCTGTTCTTCGCGAGAAGGGCTTTGAGGTTAGAATTGCTCAGCCTAACCGTCAGGGAAAGATTGAGGCTTCTACACTTGAGGATCTGTTGGATCAGTCGGTAGCTCTTGTTTCTGTGATGTATGCCAACAATGAAACGGGTGTTATCCAGCCGGTTGTAGACCTTGCGCGAACTGCTCATAAGGTGGGAGCTCTTTTCCACACTGACGCCGTTCAGGCGTTTGGTCGTATCCCACTTGAGGTGGCAGATGTAGACGCTCTGACTGTTGCTGCCCATAAAATTGGTGGACCTCTAGGTATTGCCGCGGTTCTTATGCGCTCTAAGGTTCCGTTTAAGGCGCAAAGCTTTGGCGGGGGACAAGAGGCTGGCAGGCGTCATGGAACTCAGGACGTGAGGAGCGCAGTTGCGTTTGCCGCAGCTGCCAAGTGGTGTCAGGATAACCTTACTCAAACGCAAGAAAGCGTTTCTGCGCGCGCTAACAAGGTGTACGAGACTCTTTGTACTTCTCCTAAGATTAAGCCAACTACAGAGGCTTACGCTGGCAAAGATCACATGCCTGGCACGGTAAGCATTATGGTTCCCTCAATGGATTCCGAGACGCTTATCCTAAAGCTTGACCAGGCAGGCTATGAGGTTTCAGCTGGTTCTGCGTGTTCTTCAGGCTCTCTTGACGCAAGCCACGTTCTCTCGGCTATGGGCATCTCTAGAAACGAGGCTCTGGGAAGCTTACGCATAACCTTTGACGAGCGCGTTTCTGAGGCAGACCTTGATACATTCTGTGCAACCTTGCTGCAGATTATTGGATAAATTTTTCACATACTAATCTCTACATTAGGTATGTTCTGCGCCTGATACGTCCTTATTTACGGTAGACTAGATGAGTAACCGTATATGAGGAGGCCCTATGAGTGAGTCTGTTAATCTGATGCAGCTCCAGGATATTGATTTGCAGCTGCTAAAACTCGCATCCAACTTGGCCTCAATGCCCCAGGTTCAAAAGATTAAAAACGCCCAACTTGCAGAGAAAAAGATTGCTTCTCAGCTTAAACAGGTACTTGGCGTTAAAAAAGACGTAGAAATTGATATTTCTGACCTCAATGAGCAGCGCGCCCATTATGTCCTTAAGACAGATGAGGTTTCTGCTGCTGTAGAAACTGCAACTAATCATCGTGCTCTTAGAGACTTTGACCAGCAGCTTTCTTCTTTGGCAAAGAATATCGAGAAATGCGATTTCAAACTTGCAGCAAAAGCTGAAGAACTTGAGAAGTGCAAAAAGGCGTACCAAACCGCACAAGACTTGCAGGTAAAGCTTATGAAAGAGCGTGAGAGCCTTTCTCAGTCCCTTGAGATTGATTCTGCGGCTCTTCGCTCAGAGATTGTTGAGCTCTCTAAATCTCGAGAAGAGCTTGCAGCTCAGATTTCTTCCGACACGCTTGAGCGCTATGAATCTGCACGTAAACGTTTTAAGGGCCTGGCAGTTGAGCACCTTGTAGGAAACGTTCCAAGCGTCTGTCGCGTTAAGCTTCAACCAAGTTCATTCCACGATCTTCAGCACAGCTCCGAGATTGCCGAGTGCCCTTATTGCCACAGGATGCTTATTACATCTACAGCGTTTGAAGAATAAAGGAATTTATCGCTATGTTGGATAAAACCGCTCAGTCCTCTGTATGCCTTGTGGTGTGCGGAGGAATTGCTGCATATAAAGCCTGCGAAGTGCTCAGAGGCCTTCAGAAAGCTGACTGTGATGTTCGTGTTGTTATGACAGAAGATGCAGCTCAGTTTGTAGGAAAGACTACCTTTGAAGCATTAACGCATCATGAGGTAGTGCAGTCGCTCTACAACAATGCCGAGACTCCTGTTGCTCACGTTGACCTTGCTGACTGGGCAGATTGCATGGTAGTTGTACCAGCCACTGCCAATATCATGGCAAAAATGGCTCATGGTATAGCTGATGACGCTGCCAGCACAACGCTTCTAGCAGCTCATATGCCAGTTCTTGTGGCCCCGGCCATGAATACACATATGTGGACAAATCCAGCCACTCAGGCAAATGTCGCCCTGCTCCGTCAGCGTGGTATCCAGATGGTTATGCCAAAGTCTGGTCGTCTTGCCTGCGGCTATACCGGAGACGGAAAGCTTGCTCCAGTACAGCAGATTGTAGACGCTGCACTGGAGGTTCTTTCTGGTAAAGACACCGCATCAGGTAAGCAAGATCTTGCAGGTAAAAAGCTTCTTATTACCGCAGGACCAACTCACGAGAAGATCGATCCAGTTCGCTTTATTGCCAACTGTTCAACAGGAAAACTTGGCTATACCGTGGCTAGAGTTGCAGCTAGTCGTGGAGCGGACGTCACACTAGTCTCTGGTCCGACGCACTTGGAGGTTCCTCAGGGCATCAACGTGCAAAGAGTGATATCTGCTGAAGACATGTATAAGGCATGCGTAAGCGTTTTTAACAGCGTTGATGCAGCAATTTTGACGGCAGCTGTCGCCGACTACACTCCTGCTCATCCAGCAGATCATAAGCTCAAGAAATCATTAGAGTATCTTGAGTCTATTGACCTTAAAGAAACCACCGATATTCTCGCCAGCCTATCTAAAGTAAAGAAAGACCAGGTTGTAGTAGGTTTTGCAGCAGAGACAAATAACGTCTTGGAGCATGCTCAGGCTAAACTTGAGCGTAAAGGTTGCTCCATGATCGTGGCAAATGATGTGTCTAGGCCAGATTCAACCTTTGGTTCAGATACAGACCGCGTGGCTTTTGTAACTCCTCAAGGTGTAGAACAGCTTGAGACTTTGCCACTTGCTGACGTAGCTTCAGAGCTTTTGGACCGTGTGGCCAAGATGCTTGAGGAGCGTGCATAGCGTGCAACCAGAAGATCTTTTTATTGGATGCCATCTCTCGGCAGCTAAGGGCTGGGAGGCAATGGGTAGAGATGCTCTCTCTATTGGGGCAACTACCTTTGCTTTCTTTACCAGAAATCCTCGCGGAGGCAACGCTAAGGCTTTAGATGAGGCTGATGTTACAAGGCTTAGGGAGCTTCTTGAGGCTCACCACTTTGGGCCTCTGGTTGCGCATGCTCCTTACACCATGAACCTGTGCTCGGCTAAAGAGGAGACCAGGGATTTTGCTCGTAGAGCGCTCACAGAAGATCTTGAGCGCATGGAGTATCTGCCAGGCAATTATTACAACTTCCATCCTGGTAGCCATGTTGGTCAAGGATCTGACGCAGCAATCGAACAGATTTCTGAAGCGCTTAACAATTGTCTTTTTGAAGGCCAGCACACCACCGTTCTTCTTGAAACGATGGCGGGCAAGGGCACAGAAGTTGGTAAAACGTTTGAGGAGATAGCTGCAATTCTAGATAAGGTAAACCACCCCGAACTTATGGGCGTGTGCCTTGATACCTGCCATGTTCACGATGGCGGCTATGAAATTATAGAAAATTTTGATGCTGTTCTAGATACGTTTGACCAGATAGTTGGCTTGAAAAAGCTTAAGGCTTTACATCTTAATGACTCCAAGAATCCTCTTGGGGCTCACAAAGATAGACATGAGCAGATTGGCAAAGGCTTTATTGGCTTAGAAACGTTCCGCGCTGTGGTGACTAATCCGCGCGTCAACACGCTTCCTATGATTTTGGAGACTCCTCATTCTGAGCTTTCTGGTTGGGCAGAAGAAATTGCGTTACTTCGTTCTTTTTTAGGTGATAACTAGTGGGAATTCTGGTAGGTTGCGAACAAATTTCTATGGAATGGCCTGGTAAGAAGGTTCTTACCAACCAGACTATTGGCGTTAATGAGGGTGACCGTATTGGCGTTGTGGGCAAAAACGGCGATGGAAAATCAACCCTCTTAGATCTTATCGCCAAAAGAATTGAGCCCGATTCCGGCAAGGTAATTTGGAGAAGTGGTATCCAAGTTGGCTACATGGGCCAAAGTGATTCACTTTCTGATACACAAACGGTTTGCAGTGCTGTTGTGGGAGACACGCCAGAGTACGAGTGGGCATCTGACGCTCGCATCCGTAAGATTATTGATGAGCTCATTGGAGACTTGGACTGGAATGGCCTGGTAGGAGAGCTTTCTGGAGGTCAGCGTAGACGCTGCGATTTGGCTCGATTGCTTGTGGGCACCTGGGACTTAATGCTTATTGACGAACCTACCAACCACCTTGATCTTCATGCCATTCAGTGGCTTGCAAATCACCTTAAAAACCGCTGGTCAGAGGGAAATGGCGCCCTCATTCTGGTCACACATGACCGTTGGTTCTTGGATGAGGTCTGCGACCACATGTGGGAAGTTCACGATGGCGTTATTGACCCATTTGACGGCGGCTATTCTGCCTACATTCAAGCTCGAGTTGAACGTGATAGACAGGCCGCGGGGATGGAAGAGCGCCGTCAGAA
>CALBBS010000101.1 GCA_937926845.1 uncultured Atopobium sp.
AGTTGCTGCTGGAGCAGTTGGAGCAACTGGTGCTGGAGCTGCATACGTAGCAGCTGCGCCATCACGTGGATCATTAATAAATGGTGGCAGTGGGTCGGTGCTCTGCCCCCATGCAGCAACGTTGAACTGACGCATCCAAAGGGCAATTGCGTTTTGCATAAGAAGCATAACGATAAGACCAACAACATTGCCGATATAACCAATGACAAGGAAGATTGGTCCCATCTGAATAAAGCCGCGTGCAAGCAGAGCAAGCATGATAAGACCAAGCTGGCGCTGGTCGGCAACGTTCTGAGTTCTTGCAATGGTTAAAGCCTGAGTACCAATGTTAACAATCATGCTAATTACAGCGCTGCCGCCAATGATACCCATAATGATTGAGGTAACAATGCCAAGCACAATACCCATACCAAAGATACGGAACAAGCCGCCCATGTCATGCTTAATCATCTCAAAGATGTTCTTAAAAGCAAAACCAGCAGAGATGCGACCATAAACTGATGCGCGGACCTGAACAACATTGATGAACAGTGGATAAACAAACGCTGCAACAATAAAGACTGGGATAAGAATCAGATTGATAACTGGAATGAAGGTAAGAATTCCAGTAGCAATGCTGTATGCCAGACCAAATGCAAGTCCAATTACAGCTGCCTTGAAGCCGGTAACAATGTAGGTACCAAACTTAAGATCTTTCTGCTTAGGACCAGCATTAATACCCCATGCAGTTACGCGCGCGGTTTCAAGTGCATAGCCAATAAGTGCCAAAATTCCAACGACTGGAATGAGGCCAAACAGAGCCATAATAAGAACAGGCTTCCACCATCCCTTTTCCATAGTCAAAAGTGCCCAGGAGCGTGCAAAATAACGATCGCGCCTGTAACCATTCAACTCATCTGCTGAAACAGCCATTTAACTCTCCCCTCGTGTCAAAAAAGATGACATCGAATTACTAAGCCAAAACATTCTATATAAAATCAAGTAATAAATATATCTGTATTGGTAACAATTAATCAAATCAAAATATTAAATGGCGGAGGAGGAGGGATTCGAACCCTCGTACCCCTAGAAGGGGTAAACGGTTTTCGAGACCGCCGCATTCAACCACTCTGCCACCCCTCCGAAGGGTGAAACGGCGCCCGTAGGCGCCGTGAAAATTCTGGCGGAGAGTCAGGGATTTGAACCCTGGAGACGCTTTAGACGCCTACACGATTTCCAATCGTGCTCCTTCGGCCACTCGGACAACTCTCCATATAAAAACCGCACGGGACAGTATAGCGGATTTCTCGCCAATATAGGACGAGAAGTTCTGTGTATTTTTAACTCTTCTGTAGTATTGTCATACTAATAAAAACAAAACACCAGTAGGAGGTATGGATGCCACCGTTTTTCTCGCCGTATGGCACAGATGCAATTTCTGTGGGCATCCCCTACTGGCTAGACCTTCTGACCGTAATTATTGGTGCAATCTCGGGAATTTTGGTTGCTCGAGACCGCCACTTGGATCTTGTGGGTTTTGTGGGTCTTGGCATTTTAGGCGGCCTGGGTGGAGGGCTTATCAGGGACGTCATGATGCAAGAAGGTGGCGTCTACATGCTCAACTCGCCCTACGCCATTCCAGCTGCCGTTTTTACCGCTGTCTTGCTGTTTATGTTCCCCGAACCGCTTGATAGATTCCCTCGCATGCTTGAGTGGACCGACCTTATCTCCGTTGGCCTCTTTGCTGTTGTTGGCACCGATAAAGCCCTGGTATATCACTTGCTTCCCTTCTCGGTTATTTTGATGGGAAGCATTACGGGCGTTGGTGGCGGTATGCTTCGCGATGTATTTCTTGGCGATATACCTCGTATTTTCCAGCGAAGCAATCTCTACGCGTTTTGCGCAGTTGCTGGCGCTACCTCCTACTGGGCGCTTGTCTCTTATGTAGGCGTCACAAAAATTTGGGCGGCAGTTGTCTGCGTCGTAGTTACCGTTGGCCTGAGACGCTGGTCACTCAAGTACAACGTGCTTTCACCTGCAGATGTTGACCTTACTCCACACGTAATGCGCAGCGTCAACAAGTTTCGTCACAAAGCTCAGAAGCCAGGTAAGCAGTCTGAGCAGAACACCCCATCAAAGTAGCATTCGATCACAATCGGGTG